>JAICPP010000038.1 GCA_025929805.1 Gemmatimonadales bacterium
CGAGCACATCGCCGAGTACCCGCTGCGGCAGCGGGCCAAGCCGGGGATCACCGGGCTGGCCCAGATCAACCACCACTACGACCGGTCGCTGGAAGACGTGCGGACCAAGGTGCACTACGACCTGGAATACATCCGCCGCCAATCGCTGCTGGAAGACTTCCGCATCATGCTCAAAACCGTCCCCGTCATTCTTCGACGGCGGGGAGGGTGGTGACCTTCTCAAGAAAAACGGGGGCCGCAGAGTTGCGGCCCCCTTCGTTTTCCAGTCCCACCGATACTGTTTAGGAACTCCGACAGCTCTTGGTGGCCCGATACTGCGACTTGCGGCGGAGCTTATCCATGGCCGACTTCATGGCGCTCCCCGACAGCAGATTGGAGTTGTACTGCCAGCTGATGAAGGCGCACGGATAGGAGCTGTTCAGCATGGCGCCGCCGAAGCGCTCGACCTCGGAAGGGCTCATCCGGGTCCAGTTGGGCACGCCGCCGTGGATCAGATTCAGGCCGGCGACGAGCGCGAGCCCCTTGGCCTTGGCGTCGGCCACGTTCCGGTTGATGTAGTCGTGGACGTCTCCCCGCTTAGCCTTGTACTGGGCCCAGGCCGCATCCAGGTAGCGGTAGTTGGTGCTGAATTTCCTGAGATACGTGGGCTCCGACCGCACTACGGTCGGCAGAGTGGGCCAGATCATCTTGCTGTACCGGGCCATCTCCTCGATGGTGGATCCCGGGATCGGCCTGCCATTCCAGTTGTGCGCGTCCTGGGGCTCATCGATCAGGAAGTGCCCCATGATGGTGCCATCCCTTACATAGGAGGAGAAGTTGACTCTCCTGAATCGGTCGACCCGGGCCTTCCATTTGGTGAAGCTGAAGTGGCCTTGGCCGTCCTTATAAAACTTCTCGTGCCCGGCAAACATCAGCACCACTCTGCCGCCCCGGGCCTTGATGGCTGCCAGCTGTGAGTTGAGGTACTCCGGCCAGATGTTACGATGGGCGCCGTTATAGCGGGTGCCAAAGGCCGTGGTGGGCAGCGCGTAGGTGCCGAATGGAATGCCGCCTGCAAAGGAGACCGCCATGGAAGGTCCATCGATTGCCTCTGTGCCATCGGTGACTTCAGGGTTCTCGCTAGCGGGAGGCGTAAAGGTGTCGGTGGTGTCGCAGGAGGCAAGGAGCAGAATGAGCGTGGCGACCAAGGGCGCTCGAAGCCGAGCCACCCAATGGGCAAACAGGAAGTGCTGGGTCATAGACAGGATTCTCCCTCTCTAGCACGAGTCGTGTGTAAGTGACACCCGGGTTGTGGCAGGCGAGGGGCCAGCGCATGGCACGGCCAAAGCGGCGGCTCGTCGAGTCTGACTTCACCCGGAAGTGGGACAGGCAGGCTATCTGCCGAATCCCTATGCTTAGTAGTGAACTACAGGTTCAACTGAGACTATGGGGCTAGTCGTGCAGGACGCGATGGAATGAGCACCCGGCTGGTGTCATCTCGTTGTCTAGATTGCTCGCGCCGGGTACACAATAGGTGACCCGTGTCACATTTGTCAAGAGCAAAAACTATACAGATGTGCCAGATAACGGCGTTGCCTCCAATCCTCACGCCGTGGTGAAGCGGCATACCTCCATGGCTCGGTCTGGTGCGGCAACTCTATGCCTGTTACAGTTCTCCGCCACCAGAGCTGGCCCAAGAATTCCAGCAGGAACACCGTCGCCACTTCAGCGCCGCTAAGGCCTCATGCACTCGGAATACCAGTCAGAAAAAGATCGGGCTGTTACGATGAAACCAACCGAGGGCAGTTATTCCAAGCGCTGGACTAAGAGCGAGCTTCTTCTCGTCGCAGCTCTGTTTGCCTTGGCCGCGGCGCTCCGCTTCTGGCGCTTGGGTGACTGGGGCCTCGACAGTGACGAGGTCTTCACGCTTCGCGATTCCGTCACCATCCGGCCGACGAACCCGCGGCCGCTCGGCTACCTGCTGAATCATTATCTGATACGTCCATTCCTGCCGCTGGATGAGTTTGGTCTCAGGCTGCTGCCGGCGTTCTTTGGTGCCCTCGCAATTCCCGCGCTGTACCTCGTTACCAGTCGCTTGATCGGGCGTCGAGCTGCGTTTCTGGCTGCCTTGCTCCTGACCTTCAGTCCGCTCCACGTCATCTACTCCCAGTTCGGACGCTACTGGGCGCTGGTATTCCTGCTCACGGCTATCTATCCGTACGCCCTCTACCAGGGAATTCGCGAGCGCAACACGGGCGCCATCACGCTCGGAGTGGTAGCCGGCATCCTGGCCTCGCTCGCCCACCCCGTCTCGGTTCTCCTGGTCGGTGGTCCGGCGCTCTGGTTCCTGGCGACGCACCTGCGGCCTCAGCGGCTCAGATCCCTGTGGAATCAGCGCGGCGTGCGCTGGGGAATAGCGATCACCGCCCTCGTGCTGGTGTTGATTGCGGTGCGGTTTGTGCCCATCCTGCAAAACTGGATCTCCGAGCACGACGCCAATCCGGGCAGCGGTCAGTTCCTCCTAGCCCCCAATCTCCCGCCCCCGCTGAAGCAGATGAAATACTTGCTGACCTACGTGGAGGGCTGGACCTTCCAGCTGGTGTTGGCGAGCCTGCTCGGCATCGCCGTCTTATGGCAGGGACGGGATCGATTCTTGGCGCGCTTCCTGATCTGTCTGGCGCTGTTTCCCGCCATGTTCCTGCCGCTGCTCTCCTTGAGAACTCCGATCTCAACCTACTATCTCATGCCGATCGCACCGGTGTTTTTCATGGGTGCCGGCGTCTTCCTGGACCACGTGTTCGGCCTGCAGTGGAGGCTGCGTCCGGGGTGGCTGCCGGCAGCGGCTGTGACCGCCATGATCATCACCGCTGGTATGCCTACCCTGGTTTCCCAATATCGCAACGGCCGGCGCTTTGATTTCAAGGGAGTCGCCGGATGGCTCGAGCCCAGGCTCACCGGGAATGACGTGGTCTTCTCCGACCAGCCAGTTGCTCTTGCTCACTACCTGCCCCGGACCGAGGTCCGGCGTCTTCGACACGACACTGCGCCACTCAGCCAGTCCTTACAGACGCTACGGAGCTCGGAAGATCGAGGAACACTCTGGGTCGTTGCACCGGCACCGGCCCATGCCTTCAGAACCAACCTCAGGCAAGGCGGCCTGGCCGACTGGCTGTTTGGAAACTGTCAGTTGCGGAACATCATTGGAAAAGGACGGATGGATTTCAGACAGCAGTATCTGCAGGTCTATCAGTGTCCACCGGAAGCGGCCACGGGAGCAGCGGAGCAACCAGCTCGAGATCAGGGAGACAAGGTGGCCGCGAGCGCGAACCCATTGCGGGACAGCACCTCTCGATAAAGTTCTTCCCACCGCTCGACCGTGCGCGCCAGTCCGAAGTGAGCCTGCACCTGGTCCCGGGCGCGCTCTCCCATCGCCTTTCGTTCCCGCTCGTCCAGCTCCATCAGCCGCAGCATGGCCTCGGCCAGTGCACCCGGGTCGCGAGGCGGCGCCAGGAAGCCGGACTCGCCGGCTCGCACGACTTCGCTATTGCCTCCCACCTGGGTGGCAACGATCGGAAGACCCGCGGCGCCGGCCTCAAGCAGCACCATCGGCATTCCTTCCCAAGCCGAGGACAAGACATAGCCATCGGCGGCACTCATGACTTCCGGAACATCCTGCCGGATGCTCAAAAATCGCACGCGCCCACGAATGCCCAGCTCATCAGCCAGGCCTTCGGTCTCCGCCTGGAGTGAGCCCTGACCGACCAGCAGGAGCACAGCCTGCGAATGCCGGCGGAGGACCGTAGCGAACGCCCGGAGCATGTTGGGATAATCCTTCGGAATCTCGAATCGACCGACGGCCAGCCAGACAAACTCACCCTCGAGGCCGAGAGATTTGCGCAGTGATTCCCGGGTGCCTGGAGGCAGGTTGCGGAACAGATCTATGTCGATCCCGTTGGGCACGACACGGACAAGTTCGGCTGGCACGATCCGCTCTCGCACGAAGCGTTCAGCGGCCGCCTCACTCACGGCCGTCATCCGGTCGACCAGACCGTTCGTCAGCCGGTAACCCGCCATCAGCAGGGGGCCACCCTCGTAGATACTATGGATGGTCGAGACCAGCGCCGGGACGGGGGCGAAGAGGCGCAGCACCCGAGCCATAAGGTTGGCATGAACCATGTGACTGTGCACTACGTCGGGCTTCCAAGTCCGTACCAAACCCGCCAGGCGCGCCAGCCCCCGCGGGTCCGGTATTCCGCGCCGCATCTCGAGCGACTCCGTCCGGATGCCTACCCTCAAAGCCTCCAGACCCATCGGTCCCAGTGTGGTGAGCGATACGATGAGGATCTCGTGTCCACGCCGGCGCATCTCCAGCGCGGCCGAGAGTATCTGCTTGTCCGCCCCTCCCATCCCCATGCTGGTCGAAAGGAGCAACACCCTCATACGTCTCGTTCCTGGGATCCGGCAAGCGTCCGACGAAAGACGCGCTTCAGCCCGACCGGCGAATACGCGTAGACGTATCTCCCCAGTGCGAACAGATACATCCACTTGGGCAGCCCCAACTCGCGGATGATCCGGGCCTGAACCCGGGCGAGGTTCCGCTGTCGATCAGCGTACTTGAACGAACGGTGAAAGAAGCTGGCACCATGGACGAAGTGCTCGCCAACGACCTCTGGAACCGTAGCAAAGCGCCACCCCAGCTTGGCCGCCTTGAGCCAGAGGAGTTGATCCTCCAGATCGGCCACTTCGGGGTAGCCTCCTGCCTGGCTCCACACCACCCGCCGAAACATCGTGGTGGTGTTGGCATAGACGATAGCCTTGGCCATGGCGGAAACGATGGCGGCGTGCTCGGTAGGCGGCATGCGGACGTATCGCTCGTTGCGGTTCTCGTCCACCAGCAAGTAGTACCCCCCTACGACGCCGATCTCGGGATGAGCATCCAACAGTTCCACCTGCAGCCGCAGCCGGTCGGGATAACTGCGATCATCAAAATCCTGGCGCGCGATGTACTCGCCTTGCGCCTGAGTCACGCCGTAGTTGGCCGCGCCGGTGATCCCCAGGCGCCCCGGTGAGAACACCCGGACCCGATGATCGCGCCGCGCGAGCTGTTGCAGGATCTCCGGCGTACGATCGCGCGATCCGTCATCCACGATCACCCACTCGAAATCCGTGAAGGTCTGGGCCAGAATGCCGGGAATGGCGCGGTCCACATATGGCTCCCCGTTGTAGACCGTCGTGACGACACTGACCTTGGGACTCATCCGGTCGAATCTCGCCTCAGGTGGGGGAACCGCCCGAGAAACCTCTGGCCAGGGACGGCCGGTACCGGACGAGGAACGAACCGAGCGGCTGGGCGCGGGCTGGCCTGCGGCACCATTCTACCCACTCGTGCATCCTGATACGCCTGAGCAAATCCCATGAGCGCCGCCAAGACAAACCACACCGACTTGTGATCCTCGAACGTCAGCGGCATCATGGCCGTCATGACGGTAGCCAGCAGGACGAGCGTGAATCGTCGTTCCAGGGGGGGCAAATTGAGCAGGGCTCGGAACACGGAGAAGAGCATGGTGGCGTACAGCAAGAAGCCGATCAATCCCTCTTCTACCATGACGGAGAGATAGGAGTTATGCGCCACCTGAGCGCGGGAGCCGAGCGCGGGCTTGACCGCGCGGATGAACCCCGATGTGCCGTATCCTACAATGGGCTGCTTGGCAAAGGCGTTTATTCCCGCCACCCAGAGCTTGAACCTCCCGCCCAAGCTGGCGTCTTCAACCTCGCTGCCAGTACTAGCCAGTCGCTGCACGATAGTGTCAGGGACATACGTGACTGCCAGCGCACCAGAGATGAAGAGGAGCGTCATGGCGGTGGCGAGTTTTCCGGGCGATAGTCTGGTCATGGTAAGCGGAACGATCATCAGACCGACGAGTCCCGCCAGCATGCCTCCCCGGGAGCCCGTCAGGCCTATGGCCAGCACTCCAGCCGGGAGGAATGCCCGGCCAACCCAACGCAACAGCGGCCGTTCCGAGTTCATCCCCAGATACCAAGCCATTGGTATCGCCATCGCGAGAATCATGGCCAGGCTGTTGGGGTCGCTCTCACCGGCAGCGAAGCGCCGCAGGGCACCGGATTCGCGGCGATACAGCAGAATCGTGTTGAAGGCGGACACGTAGGCGCCGAAAATGTACGCCGTCATGAGCCCGAGCACCCGCTTCTTCGAGGGGGCGAGCTCCCAAATCATCCAGACCACGGCAAAGAGCTGGACGAAGGTCAGGAACTTCCTGGGGACCTGGCCCATGCCGTGAATCAGCACTCCACTGCCGCACCAGACCACGAACAGCAAGGCCGCGACATGGAACAAGCGCCAGCGACGAACCCGACCCGAGACCAGGGCCGAGAGGACCGCGATACCCAGGGCCAACCCACCGGTTATCCGAGTAATGAACGTGATACCGCCAATGGCGGTGAGACTCTCCCAGGGGATCGAGAAGACGAACAGCCAGAGCGCCGCGTAGGCGAGCGAAGTCATTCAGACCTTCTCGATCAGCTGAAGGTAATGGTCAACTGCGGCTTCCATCGTGAAGGGCGCAAGCACGTCAGGAGGCAGTTGGTGGCGGGGCCGTTCGAGTGCCGTAAGGATGGCATTAGCCAGCGCCGTCACATCTCCGATCGGGACCAGCGCACCCAGGCGGCCGTCCTGCAGTATCTCTCTGGGTCCGCTGGGGCAGTCGGTCGAGACTACCGGGGCTCCAGCGGCCATGGCTTCGATCAGCACGGTGGGAAGTCCCTCCCAGGCAGAGGAGAGCACAAACACCGCCGAAGCCGCCATATACGCTGCCGCATCGTCGCGAAAGCCGGGGAGCGCCGCGTCGTCGGTGAGCTGAAGCTCCCGGATCAACGCCTCCAGTGCCGGACGCTCCTCTCCATCACCCAAAATTATCAGTCTGGCGGGCCGTCTGCGCCGAACTTCTGCGAAGGCCCGAATGAGGGTGGGGAAATCCTTGGCGGCGGTCAGCCGACCTACCCCGAGAATGACCGGGGGTTGGCCGGCGCCGAACCAGGGGTGACCCGGTGCCTTGTGGCAGAGCGCCATCAAGGCCGGCGTGATCACGGGATTGTAGGCCACCTGCACCCGATCGCGGGGCAGACCCGAGGTGCGGGCCAGATCGTCTGCTGCGCCGCGCGACACCGCTACCACCGAGGCGGCCCAGGGATAGAAGGTGCGCAGGAGCGCGGGCAGTAGGCCGCGGTCGAGCTGACGCTCGTCGGTGTTCGCCCGAGACATGGTGCTGTGCTCGGTCACCACCACCGGAGTTCGGCCACCCGCCAGTCGCGCAGCCCAGAGCGCGATCAGATTGGCATGGCTCATCGACGAGACCAGTACCCGGGGCCGCTCCCGTCGCAGGTAGCGCGCAAGCGGGAACAGGCTCCGGAGCAGCCGGCCGGCTCCGAGGTCCACCACACGCACCGAACGGGCCAACTGTTCCAGGAAAACCCCATCGGCCGCCGCGAGCACGACGTCGACCGGAAGACCTCGCTCGGTGATTCCCTGCGCCAGATTCACAATCACTCGCTGGGCACCGCCGAGCCGAACCGAGGGCAGGAAGAACGCAATGGCGCCCCGCTTCGACCGGGTATCCCGTTGTTCCCTGAGAGGAAGCGTACCGGCGCCACTCATCTCGACCCCCGAGCTCCCAGGGGGTGCATTCGCGCAAGCAAGTAGCTCCGCAGGGTGGACCTCACCTGCATCCCATGCTCCCCCAGAGCAAGCCGGGGCATCAACCAGGCGGCCAGGAGCGCGCTGCCCAGTGCCGCCAACGTTCCCGCAACGAGCCCTATCAGGTGGGAGAGCCCGAGATAGCGGACAGCCGAGGTAGTAGCCAGCGTGGCCGCACCCACCAGCACACCCAGCCATACTGCGGGAAGCTGCGCCCGGACGAATCGGGACCAAGAGATCCGGGTCACACTGAGACTCAGCTGTGCCATACTCAAATAGTTGATGAAGAACGCCAGGAGCACCCCGAGGGCTACGCCGGTAAGCCCCTGGAAGTGTCCCACCCAAGCGCCCAGGAACACGAGTCCGGCAAAGAGCCACTGGCGCCAGGCGCGACGGTACACTTTCCCGGTCGCTCGGGAGAGCGAATCACTCATTCGATAGCAGGTCCGAAACATCATGCCGAGGGCAAGCACCTGGAATGGCGGGATGAGCCCCACCCAGCGTTGTCCAAACAACACCGGCACCAGATCCGGAGCCAGCAAGGCTGCGACGATACCGGCGGGCAGCGTAATCAGTGCCAGGAATGCCGTGCCCTGGAGATAGGCGGAGCCCAGCCGGCGCGCGTCGTCCTGTACCCGGGCCATCGTGGGGAAGAGCACCTTATCGAGCACATCGCCGATCAGCGAGGTGGGTAGGGCCATCAGCTGGTATGCCCGGCTGTACTGGCCCAGGGCGACCGCTCCGAGCCAGCGTCCCACAACCAGGTTGTCGGTCTGGTTGGCCAGGATGACTCCGACCCGGGCAACGCTCTGGCCGACTCCGTAATGGATGAGGTCCAGAAAGCTGCCCCAGCTGGGCCGCGCCCGGAACAATGGGGGTGAAGCCCAAAGCAGGATCGCCGTCCGGAGAACGACCTGAGCCAGCTGCGCGACCACCAGGGACCAGATCCCATACCCCATGAGGGCGAGGCCGACTCCGATGGCACCGTACCCGAGCCCATAGGCCAGCACATCCCGATTGGCGATCAGACGGAAACGCAACTCCCGTTGCAGGAGGCTCTCAGAGGCAGTCGCGAGCCCCGCGATCGGGAATACGAGCGCGAGCCAGCGAACGACAGGCTCCAGGTGCTCCATCCGGAAGAACTGGGCGATTGCCGGAGCCACGGACCAAATTGCGGCAGCCATCAGAACGCCGAAGGTGGTCGATGCCACGAACGCCGTGCTGATGTGGCGAGGCTCCAGTGCCGGGCGTTGCACCAGCGCCGGTCCCAGCCCGAGTTGAGAGAAGTTGAGGGAGAAGTTGATGACGACCAGCGCGGCGCTCACGATTCCGAAGTCGGCGGGAGAAAGCAGCCGAGTGAGAACGACCAGTACAACCACTTTCAGCAGGGCAACCGCTCCATTGCCCCAAGCGGCCCATACCATGCCTCCCACGGTGCGATGAGTGAGGCTGGACTGGGGTTCCTTGGCAGTCATCCCGGCCTCGCGGCTCGAGCGTGAGTACCGACTCAGTTACCGAGCCACCGTTTCTCGAACCCTCTCGCCGGCGGAAGACGGCTCATATCCGTACCGCTGGAGGTCCTCCCGCAGAAGGTCGTCCAGGAGAGCCTGCTGCGCGGGAGTCAGGTCGTCTCGCCACCGGTTGCTCATGTTCTTGATCGAGGCTGCCCCGATCTGCCGCTCGAACTCAGCCGATCGAGGCAACTCGGCGAACTCCAGCACTCGCCGGTAGGTGTCCAGCGGCTGCTCGCAAAAGGACTCGTACTTGACCTCGAAAAAGAGTTTCGGATCGAGGCCCTGGCGAGCCGCTTCGATGGCACGCATCTGGATTTTCCACTCGAGCGCCGCCAACGTGGCGAACGAACGGTCCGAAGCTTCCCACACCGCCTGATCTTCGGGTGACAGCAGGCCCGCTCGCCAATTGTGAGGACCCATCCGGCCCCGCCAGAAGTCTACGTGCAGGAGTGAACTGGCGACCGCGCGGCCGTCACGCAGAATGTGGATGAACTTGGCATCCTCGAAGATCTCGTTCAGAAAACCGATGCGAGACCACCCAGTGATCTTGACGAGCAATCGGTTGTGCTTCGCCGTAAGCATGGGCTCGAACGCAGCACGCACCTGTTTCTTGACCCGGGCAGTGACATCCGAGCGTACCAGATCGCGGCAGGGCTCCGCGAATCCATAAGCGTGTCTTTCCCAAAACCCGTACTGCTCACCAGGCCGGATCCACCGGCCCAGAAATCGCTTCAGCAGCGGGCTGCTGGCGGCGGCGACGGCTCGACGGTTCCACTCTGGTTTGTCGGGATATCTCTCGCAGACAGCCGACAGCCACATCAGGTTCGGATGCTTGGCCAGCAGGCGATGAAAGACGGTCGAGCCACATCGACCGGTGCCGATGATGATGATCGGTTTGATGATTTTCATGCCTGGGCGCGTCTCTCCCTTAGACCTTCGTTCGATGGCTTCAACCGCGGACCTCGGTGAAGGCCTCGTAGGCGCAAATATGTCCGGTGCTGCTTTGCAGGATCCATGCCCCCCGTACAATAAGTGAACAGTGCATCTTTCACAGGTAAACCGTGACCTCCCCCCTCGGAAGCGACGGCGGGCTCTCAGCAATGGCCCGCGACTTGACCCAGTAAGGTGGCCGGGCAATCTATCACGGCGGCTCAGGTGGGGGCACTTCCCGGCGTGCCGCAGCGGCTGTGGCTTTCTTGCGACAGACTCGTTGTGCACGGACACTAGACCACACCGACAAAGGGTAAGCATCTGCCGGTCAAGCCCAACTTCTTCATTGTAGGCGCGCCGAAGTGCGGGACAACGGCCCTATACGAATATCTTCGGCCGCATCCCAACATCTTTATGCCCGCGATCAAGGAGCCGCACTTCTTCGCCCAGGACCTGGGGAGCTACCCTCGGATCAAGACGCTGGAAGATTATCTGAGTCTCTTTGCCGAGTGCACCGAGGATCACCTGCGTGCCGGCGAGGCGTCGGTCTACTATCTGCGCTCCACAACCGCCATCGCGAATATCCATCGGTTTAATCCTGACGCCAGGATCATCGCCATGTTCCGGAACCCGGTGGACATGGTGTATGCGCTGCACTCCCAGTTGCTGTATGTCGGCGAGGAAGTGATCAGTGATTTCGAGAAGGCGTGGCGGCTGCAGGAGCGGCGCAGCCAGGGTTTCGATCTGCCGCCCGGCTCCCGCGGATCGTTCCTGCTCCACTACGAACAGTTCGGACACTTCGGTACCCAGGCACAGCGGCTGCTTTCGACCTTCCCGGCCACTCAGGTAAAGCTGATCCTGTACGATGATTTCGCCGCCGATGCCCAGAAGGTGTACGATGAGGTCATAACCTTCCTCGGTATTCCCCACGACGGCCGCTCAAGCTTTCCCCGAATTAATGAAAGCAAGGGAGCCAGGGTCGGCTGGCTGCGAAGGTTCTCCCGGAAGCCGCCTCCGGTTCTTCGCACGGCAGTTCGCCGACTGAAAGAAGCGGTGGGCGAAGGTGGAATCAGTGCGGTGAAGAACAAGCTCGTCGAACTCAACACGATCCGCCAACCGCGCGCACCGCTCGATCCGGAGCTCCGGGCAGAGCTGGTACAGACCTTCCGCGACGAGGTGCTCCTGCTCTCCCGAGTGTTGAATCGCGATTTGAGTCACTGGCAGTAGGAATCACCATGCTCTCGAAGAAGGCCAAGTACGCCATCAAAGCTCTTCTCGCGCTGGCCGATCAGAACCGGGAGGAGCCGATGCGCATTGCCGATCTGGCTCGGGCAGAGCAGATCCCTCCAAAGTTTCTCGAGCTGATCCTGCTCGGCCTCAAGAATCAGGGTCTGCTCCGAAGCCGCAAGGGCAAAGGAGGAGGCTACCTCCTGGCTCGAGATCCGTCCGAGATCTACCTGGGCCAAATTGTTCGTATGTTCGATGGACCACTCGCCCCGGTTCCCTGCGCCAGCCAGACTGCCTATATGCCGTGTGTCGACTGCCGCAATGAGTCGGTGTGCGGTGTTCACCTGGCCATGAAGGAAGTCCGGGATGCCACCGCAAGGATTCTCGACGGCACCAGCCTGGCATCCTTGCGGACCAGAGTCCACCAGGCAGCCTTCCTAGCAGTCCCCCCTCGATAACGCCGCTCAACCCAGCCCGGCTTCCCGTAATACGCTGGCATGCTGTTTGCCTATTTACTCTATCGGATAAGTAGACTACTGTGTCCCGGGTCTCATCCCCAAGGTGAGATCAGAACCCATGAGAGACCTAACCCAGTGTCAGGGAGAGACATGATGAAAACGCTGGTATGGTGGGCAGCCGGGGCCATTGGGCTGACCAACGTCAGTGCCCCTCAACATCTGTGGGCCCAGAACGGCGGCGGATCGGGTGACTCACCACCCACTCTGGAAGCTCGGGTGGATGCGCTTGACCAGGAGATCCGGGTTCTCCAAAGGCTCCGGGAGATCGCGGCGGACAGCGCCGCAGCCGCAGCGAAGGATCGCCCGGTGGCCACCGCCAACGGCAAAGACGGATTCAGCATCAAGTCGGTCGATGGCAAGTACACCATCAGATTCCGGGGCTACTTCCAGAGCGACGGCCGATTCTTCCCCAGCAGCGCTGCGGTACCCACGGTAGACAATCTGCTCATCCGACGGGCTCGTCCCATCATCGAGGCAGCGGTTGGGCGGTACTTCGAATTTCGGTTGATGCCCGACTTCGGTGGCACGTCCCCCACCATCTTCGATGCGTACTGGGATGGCAAGTTCGCCCCGGAGTTCACCGTCAGAGCCGGCAAGTTCAAGCCGCCGGTCGGGCTCGAGCGGCTTCAATCAGCTACTGACGTCGTTTTTGCCGAGCGCGGCCTGCCGACCAACCTGGTCCCCAGTCGCGACATCGGCCTCCAGTTCTCAGGAGACGTCTCAGAAGGTCTGTTCGCCTATCAGGTCGGCATCTTCAATGGTGTCCCGGACCTCGCCAACGGCGGCGACGACCTCAGCGACGCCAAAGACTTTGCCGCCCGGGTTTTCGTCCAACCGTTCCGGGTAGGCGCTTTCCGGCCGTTCGGCTTTGGCATTGCCGCCAGCACCGGCATCGAACGCGGTTCAACCACTGCGTCAGGCCTTCCGACATACCGGACCCCCGGTCAGCAGGCCCTTTTCCGCTACAACAGCAGTGCGACAACTCCGGCCAGCAACGCGTACGCCGACGGGAAGCGGACCCGCATCTCGCCTCAGGGCTACTACTACACCGGCCCGCTCGGGCTGCTGGGTGAGTATGTGGTTTCACGCAATGAAGTGACCCGCGCCGGCGAAACTGCGGAATTGGAACACACAGCCTGGCAGGCCGTGGGCTCGTTCTTTCTGCCGGGCGAGAAGGCCGGCTACCGAACCCCGGCGCCCCGACGGCCTTTCGACCTGACCGACGGCGGGCTCGGAGCGGTCGAGCTGGTGGCGCGCTACGGTGAACTGAGCTTGGACCAGGCGTCATTTCCGGTATACGCCACCATCACCTCCAGCGCGCAGGAGGCCAGGGCCTGGGGTGTTGGCGTCAACTGGCACTTCACTCGAGCGGTAAGAGTCGGGGTGGACTATGAGCGGACTGCCTTCACGGGCGGTGCGGCCACCGGCGACCGGGAGCCGGAAAACGCAGTCATCGGAAGATTCCAGAGCTCGTTCTAGGGTGCCATCGTGATCAGGGCATAGTCGGACACTTCAAAGGAATTGCATTGATGAAAACCCTCGCACTCACCTTGCTCGTTGCCGGAGTCGTGGCCCCGTTAACCCGACAGCCCGCGGCCAAGCCGGTAACGCTGCTCAACGTCTCCTACGACCCGACCCGCGAGCTCTACGAGGACTTCAACAAGGAGTTTGCCACCTACTGGAAGGGGAAGACCGGCCAGGACGTGAGGATCCGCCAATCCCACGGCGGCTCGGGCAAGCAGGCCCGCTCGGTGATCGACGGGCTCGAGGCCGACGTGGTCACCCTGGCCCTGGCCTACGATATCGACCAGATCGCGGAAAAGGGCGGCACCCTTCCCGGCAACTGGCAGAGTCGCCTGCCGAACAACAGCTCTCCCTACACCTCCACCATCGTGCTGCTGGTGCGCAAGGGCAACCCCAAGGGGATTCGCGACTGGGGCGACCTCACCCAGCCGGGAGTGTCCGTGATCACGCCGAACCCGAAGACGTCGGGCGGAGCGCGCTGGAATTACCTGGCCGCATGGGCCTGGGCCTTACGCCAGCGTGGAGGAAACGAAGCCAAGGCCCGGGATTTCGTGAGCCGCCTGTACCGGAACGTGCCGGTTCTCGATGCCGGCGCCCGCGGCTCCACTACGACGTTCGTGGAGCGGGGAATCGGAGACGTACTGATCGCGTGGGAAAACGAGGCGTTGCTCGCCATCAAAGAGCTGGGGCCGGGAAAGTTCCAGGTCGTCGCCCCCTCGATCAGCATCCTGGCCGAGCCGCCTGTGGCCCTGGTGGACAAGGTGGCGGGGAAGCACGGGACCAAGGAAGTGGCTCAGGCGTACCTCGAATACCTCTATACCGACGCGGGTCAGGAGATCGTAGCGCGGCACTTCTACCGGCCCCGTTCGCAGGCAACCGCCGCCAAGTATGCGGCTCAGTTCCCCAAGATGAACCTGGTTGCGATCGATGAAGTGTTCGGCGGCTGGAAGAAGGCTCATGCCACCCATTTCGCCGATGGTGCGCTGTTCGATCAGATCTATCAGCCCGGCCGTTAGCCGGACTCCGCGAACGCCGTCGAGGGAATGACATGCCAAGCAAGACACGGGGAGTATTGCCAGGGTTTGGTCTCTCGCTGGGAATCACGTGCACCTATCTGAGCCTCATGGTGCTGCTGCCGCTGGCGACGGTCTTTGTCCGTACCGCGGACCTTTCCTGGTCGGCCTTCTGGTCCACGGTCACCGATCCCCGCGTGGTGGCCTCGTACCGGGTGACGTTCGGCGCGTCGTTCGCGGCCGCCCTCGTTAACACCGTTTTTGGCCTGCTGGTGGCATGGGTGCTGGTGCGCTACCAGTTTCCCGGACGACGGCTGGTCGACGCCCTGGTGGACCTGCCGTTCGCCCTGCCCACCGCCGTGGCCGGCATCTCGCTCACCACACTATACGCGTCCAACGGGTGGATCGGCGGCTATCTGGATCCCTTTGGGATCAAGATTTCCTATACCTGGGTCGGAATCACCGTCGCCCTGATCTTCATCGGACTGCCATTCGTGGTTCGGACGGTTCAGCCGGTGCTCGACGATCTCGAGGTGGAGGTCGAGGAGGCGGCGGCAAGCCTGGGCGCGAAACGCTGGCAAACCTTTACCCGCGTGGTCTTCCCTACCGTGGCGCCCGCGCTCCTGACCGGCTTTGCCCTGGCGTTTGCCCGGGCCATTGGCGAATACGGCTCCGTCGTTTTCATCTCCGGCAACATGCCGATGAAGACCGAGATCGTTCCGCTGCTCATCATCACCAAGCTGGAGCAGTATGACTACGCCGGGGCCACGTCGGTGGCCCTGGTCATGCTGATCGCATCCTTCATGCTGTTGCTGGCGATCAACCTGCTTCAGTGGGCGGCGCGGCGGCGCCTGGCGGCGTGAGGCCATGACGAGCATCGCCCTGCCTACCACCACGGCACCCCGGGCCGTTACCCGGGCCACCGGCGAATCTCGGCTCGTTCGCTGGACCCTGATTGCCATGGCCCTGGCTTTTTTGGCCCTCACCTTGGTGCTGCCACTGGCGCTGGTGTTCGCCCAGGCGCTCTCGAAAGGCCTGCCGGCGTATTGGGAAGCCATCAAGGAGCCCGACGCCCTGAGTGCCGCCAAGCTCACCCTGTTGATCGCTTCGATTGCGGTGCCCCTCAACCTCGCATTCGGCGTGGCCGCGGCGTGGTGCATCACCAAGTTCGACTTTCCCGGCAAGCATGTACTGATCACGCTCATTGACCTGCCGTTTGCGGTCTCGCCGGTGATCTCCGGCATGATCTTCGTGCTGCTGTTCGGCGCCCACGGGTGGTTTGGGCCCTGGCTCCTGGCGCACGACATCAAGATCATCTTTGCGGTGCCTGGGATCGTGCTCGCCACCACCTTCGTGACCGCACCGTTCGTGGCCCGGGAGCTGATCCCCTTGATGCAGGAACAGGGGTGCGAAGAAGAGGAAGCGGCGATCGTACTCGGAGCCGGTGGTTGGCAGACCTTCTTCCGGATCACCCTTCCCAACATCAAATGGGGCCTGCTGTATGGCCTCATCCTCTGCAATGCTCGGGCGATGGGTGAGTTTGGCGCCGTCTCGGTTGTGTCGGGCCACATCCGGGGAGAGACCAACACGCTCCCGCTGCACGTGGAGATCCTCTACAACGAGTACGCGTTTGCCGCCAGCTTCGCGGTGGCCTCGGTACTCACCCTTCTTGCGCTCGTCACCCTGGCATTGAAGTCACTGGTGGAGTGGCAGCAGCGCCGGTCGAGTTACCACCCAGCCGACCCGGAAGCACTTCCCGAAAGGATCGTAGCATGAGCATCGAGGTTCGCAACCTGCGCAAGGTGTTCGGCGACTTCGTCGCCCTGGATGATGTGAGCCTAGACGTGCCCGGAGGCGAGCTGGTGGCGCTGCTGGGCCCGTCCGGCTCGGGAAAGACGACGCTGCTTCGGATCATTGCCGGGCTGGAGCCGGCCGATCGAGGATCCATTCACTTTCACGGGGAAGACGCCACCGACCAGCCGGTGCGGGAGCGCCAGGTGGGATTCGTGTTCCAGCACTATGCCCTCTTCCGGCACATGAGCGTCTTCGAGAACGTGGCCTTCGGGCTCCGGGTGCGGCCCCGCCGGGTGCGGCCGTCTGCAGCCGAGATCCGGGAGAGCGTAATGAGCCTGCTGAAGCTGGTACAGCTCGACATGTTGGCAGACCGGAGACCCTCGGAGCTCTCCGGCGGGCAGCGTCAACGGGTGGCGCTGGCACGTGCCCTGGCGGTCAAGCCGAAAGTCCTGCTGTTGGACGAGCCGTTCGGGGCGCTGGATGCGAAGGTGCGAAAAGAGTTGCGCCGCTGGCTCCGCCGGCTGCATGAAGAGGTGCACGTTACCAGTGTCTTCGTGACCCACGATCAGGAAGAGGCGCTGGAGGTTTCCGACCGGGTTGTCATCATGAACGAGGGAAAGGTCGAGCAGAGCGGGACGCCGGAAGAGGTTTATGAGCAACCCGCAACACCATTCGTGTACGGCTTTCTCGGCGACGTCAACCTGTTCCATGGCCGGATCAACGAGGGTCGCGTGAAGATCGGGGAGGGAGAGCTGGAGGCGCCCGAGTGGGCCGACGCGCGGGATCAGGCCGGGATTGCTTACGTGCGGACCTATGACGTGGAGCTGAGGCGGGTGCGGTCCGGAGCCTTCTCGCTGGAGGCAGTCGTGCGTCAGGTACGGGCGTTCGGGGCGGTTGTCAGGCTGGAACTCGATCTGGTAGATGGGGGCGGCACGATCGAGGCGCACATTCCACGCGGCCGATTCGATGGCCTGGCACTCGGGCGCGGTCAGACAGTGTACGTTTCGCCCACCAACGTACGGGTGTTCGCCCAGTAGCTACTTCGGGGAGCCGCACCCGTTTTCAGACCGGTGCTCTGGGCTCAGAGCCAGTGATCCAGGCTCCGTCCAATCAGCTGTGACGTCCTGGTGATGTCATCGTGGAAGTGACGCGTCATCTCGTTGCGTAGCTCTGAAGGCAGGGGGGGAGCCTGCTTCATGTTGCGAGTGCGCAGCCGCCGGACCCAGTTCGCCGGCCGTTTCGGGACCCAGGACTGTACGGCAGCCTTCAAGGCCGGGCTGGTCAGAATACCCTCCAGCACCAGGCTCCGGGGAACCCCACCAGGTGCATGCGGGGTATCCAAATCCGGAACAAAGGTCGGATCGACTCCCAGGAACCGATACACCTCCTCTATGGCTTTGCGGGGATCTCGCTTCAGATCATCGAACAGCAGGACATGGATCTGCTCGCGGGGAAAGGCATCGTAGTAGCGAGACAGAAGAGTGTGATACCTGCCGATCTGCATCCACCGGGACTCCGGACGAGCCCAGGTGGAGGCGGCATCGAAGTCACGGGTGGGGTCGAATCGACGCCCACGGCGGCGCAGGTACATCACATAATCGGAGTATGCCCGGTCGACCGGGTGGCGCAGGCTGCAGATCAGCTTGACATTGGGCAGCTGTTCGCGGATGCGGCCGGCCGACTGGGGGCACTCGAGATACATGGTGGATGCCTCTCCGACCGCCACGGCGTTTCCAACGTCGTGGAAGAGCTGCTGATACTCGGCCAGTGACCTGACTCGAAACCACCGACGATGCTCCGGTTCTCCCCAGAGAAGCCGTCCCTGCTCGTCCAGGCCAAACGCAAAGTAGCTCGGATCTTTCAGTTTGCTGATGAATACCTGGGGATGCTCGGAGAGATACCAATGCAGCGCGGTCGTGCCCGACTTAGCCGCGCCGATGACCAGGAAATTGGGAAGCATCAACCCCGTCTCCACTAAGGTTCACGTCGCGCGGTCAGTCTGACTACTTGGTACCCCGCAGTCGAACACCGAGGAATGCGCGGCCCACCGTGCGGCCCAGCAGAATCCTGGCCTTGAATGGCAACAACTCCAGAATCGCTTCGCCGGCTACCGCCGGCCAAATCGGTGTGGGCACGCAGGCGCCCCGCCTTCCCAGCAACGTCTTTACCTCTCGAAAGCCGACCGCGCGGAACAGCTGGCTCAGCTCCGCGATCGTATACTCCTTCAGGTGGAACCCCGTGGCCACCGAATCGAAGTATTGAGAGATGTCGTGGGGTCCGTTCACCCGATTGGGAGTGATACATATGTACACCCCGCCCGGGCGAAGGGCACGGTAGATGTTCTGCAATTGCTCCAGTGCATCGTCCGGGTGGAGGTGTTCCATCAGCTGGTTGCTGTAGGCGACATCCACGCTGGCAGGCGGCAGGGGAACACTGACTCCGTCGGACAGGATCAGCTTGAAGTTGGATGGCACGGTGACCCGCCGAGTGATTTCCTCGGATACATCGAGCCCATACACTTGGCGAACCTTGGCTGCGATGGCCATGGATAGTGCGCAGTCGCCTGGCCCGATCTCCAGCAAAACGGTCTCGGGCCGCAGATACGGTGCCAACAGCCGGAGCTGAGGCCCCAGTCCTGCCTGCGTCAGCTCGGGCCGGGATTTCCGGGTGTTCTGGGGGTGATGGGGCACTCGCTGAA
>JAICPP010000133.1 GCA_025929805.1 Gemmatimonadales bacterium
ATGGCAAACACCCGCAGGGCTGGGTGCCCGAGGAGAAGATCTCAGTGGAAGAGGCGCTCCAGGCCTATACTGCGGCCAATGCCTTCGGCGTGTTCGACGAGAAGACTCGAGGAAGGCTGGTCCCCGGATATTTGGCGGACTTGGTGATCCTCGATCGGGACCTCACCCGAATCCGTCCCGAGACGATCAAAGACACCAGGATCGTGGCCACGGTCGTCGGGGGTAAGGTGGTGTACACCAGCAAGTAGCCTATTGCGAGGTTGTAACTACTACTCCGTATGGCCCACTTGACCGGGCCGGTTCGCTATTGCGATCTTCCGCGGCCTAATATCCCCATTTGAGACATTTCGCTTCCGGCGTCGCGTACCTCCTGCGAGGGGCGCGAGCGTCTCCTGTCTGGAGGAATCCATGGCAGTTCTGAGTCGGCACCGGCGTGCCCGGGTTGTTGCCGCCGCGGGCGTTCTCCTGCTCCATCTGGGTTGGCCATCCCTTGGCTCCGGCCAGGCCGGCTCCGGAGGAGTGAGCGTCCGAAGCGGTGAGGCGGGCTCGTATGAGCAACGTTACACCGAGCTGGTATCGTCCCAGCCTCAACTCAACGCCATGGCGCAAGTGACCGGGTTGGTGGTGGGGCGCGACGCAGCCCGCTTCACCTTCGAGAGCGGCAACTTCCATCTGCTCACTCCCGTGAGCGGCCGGGTGGTCGGAGCCGTGTTTCTCGGCAAGGGGATTTTTGCGTTCACTCCGACCGATCCCATCGAACAGGAACGGCTCGAGCGGTTTCATAAGAGCCGGTCGTTATCGGTGCCGTTCTCGAGCGTGGTACTGCTCTTTGCGGACAGTACGCTTGCAGAGCTTCAATCCAAGCTGATGTTTGGGCCCGGTAACGCGCCGGAGGACGCGCGCAAGCACTTCAAGACGGCGCTGGAGCACATTGGGGACGAAGACAGCAAGTCGTTGCATCCCGACCTCATGGCCCCGTTCCTGAACAACGAGTCGAGCGGAATATTCTATGCCGACGTGAATCGGACCAATGGCGGCCCCCTGATGTTCCTGCTCAATCCCCGCGAGATGGAGGGCGTCAGTCTGGCGCAGCGGGTACGTCGTTACGGTTGGACCCGCGAGACCGAGGTAATCTCCAGGTTCCCCGCTCGCGGCCAGAAGTGGGACAGCAGCCTCGCCGGAGAACGCATCGGGGATGCCATCATACGGCACTACACCATCGTTACCTCGCTGACTCCCAGCGGAAGCGGCGACCTGAGCTTTGCGGCGGCCGCTGAGCTCGAGATCACTTCCGATACGACAATAGGTCCATGGATCGCGTTCAGTCTGTTTGAGAAGCTCCGGGTCGATTCCGCGCGCTGGGAGGGCGGCGAGGCAGCAACCGTGTTCAAGGGGAAAGACGCAACCCTGCTTTGGGTCAAGCTCCCCAGTCAGCTGCAGCCGAAGGAGACTCGCAAGCTGAAGCTGCATTATCGGGGTGATTTGATCGACCGCTATGACGACTTCTTCTTCATCAAATCGTCGGCCCAGTGGTACCCCAGACCACTCGAAGGCCGGAGCTACGCCACCTTCGACCTGACCTTCCACAGTCCCAAGGGGAAGCTGCTTGCCAGTGTCGGTGACCAGCTGGAGTCGAAGACGGCGGGCCAGGTCACCACGTCCCGCTGGGTCAGCACCGTCCCGCTTCGCAATGCGTCGTTCAATTTGGGGTTCTTCAAGGACTATCGGATCCAGGAGGAAGGAATCCCGCCGGTGACGGTGCTACTGGCCGAAGACGCGCACCGACGACTTGGGATTCGCCAGAAGAACATGAAGGAAACGGTGGGTGGTGACGTCGCCAAGAGCCTCAGGTTCTTCCAGCATGCCTATGGCGCGGCACCTACCAAGCAGTTCTTTGCCACGGAGATCCCCTATGGCCACGGGGAGGCGTTTCCCGGCCTGGTGCACCTCTCGTGGTCGACCTTTGCCCAGACCGACCACGACGGGCTGGACGAGGTTTTTCGGGCCCATGAGGTCGCCCATCAGTGGTGGGGCATCGGGGTCGATTTCGCGAGCTATCACGACCAGTGGCTGAGCGAAGGGTTCGCCACATTTTCGGGGCTCTGGTATCTCCAGACCGTTCGCAAGGACAACAGCAAGTACTTCAAACTGCTCGAGCGGTGGCGTCATCAGATCCTGGAAAACAGTGACGAGCGGGCTCCTGTATGGCTGGGCTACCGAACGGGCTCCTCGAGAGATACCACGGGGTATGATGTCCTGGTTTACAAGAAGGGTGCCTGGGTGCTGCACATGTTGCGCATCATGATGTTGGACCTGAAGACCATGAACGAAGACCGGTTTACCGAGACGATGCGTGACTTTTATCGCAGCTATCAGGGAAAGCGCGCTTCAACCGAGGACTTCCGAAGAGTTGCCGAGCGGCATTTGGGGACCGATCTGGGTTGGTTTTTTGATCAATGGATATACGGAAAAGACATACCATCATATCGAGTGGTTTATCGGACTGAGCCCGCCGAAGGAGGGATGTACCGGATCAAACTTCAGGTGCGCCAGGAAAACGTGCCCGAGGCCTTTCAGATGTACGTGCCGGTGACGCTGGACCTCGGCGAGGACCGCATAGCCCGGCTCCGGGTCAAGGTGCGTGGCCCCCAGTCGGACATCGAGCTGCCGCTCATGCCCGCCAAACCCAAGTCTCTTCGCTTCAACGATCTGGATGGAGTACTGGCGGAGGTCAAGTCGGTTGATCAGGGCTAGCCGGTGGTGGTCGCCGCGGCTGTCCGGGCGGTCTATCGGGGCTATCTTTACGCAGCTCAACTGTTGACCGTGACCTGAACCCCGAGCGCCATGGCCACACGCACCTCCAGTAGATCCAAAAACGCCGCCCAGCTGGAAAAGGCGGATCTCTTTCATATCTACAGACTCATGCTGCTGGCTCGGCGGATCGACGATAAAGAGATCCAGCTCAAGCGGCAGAACAAGATCTTCTTTCAGATTTCCGGCGCCGGTCATGAAGCCGTGCTCGCCGCTGCCTCCAAGGTGTTCCGTCCCTCGTACGACTGGTTTTACACCTATTATCGCGACCGGGCGCTTTGCCTGGGTCTCGGCATGACCGCCAACGAGCAGCTACTCTCGGCCGTCGGCGCCGCCGACGACCCCAATTCGGGTGGTCGTCAGATGCCCTCTCACTGGGGGCACAAGGACCTCAACATCGTGAGCGCCTCGAGCCCCACTGGCACGCAGTTCCTGCAGGCGGTTGGCTGTGCCGAGGCATGGCTTCGGTATAGCAGCATCAAGGGGATTGCGGACAAGGAGCAACTGATCCGGGGCGACGAAGTGGTCCTCTGCACCACGGGTGATGGCACCACCAGCGAAGGAGAGTTCTGGGAAGCCCTCAACACCGCCGCAAATTTGAAGCTGCCGGTGGTGTTCCTGGTCGAAGACAACGGGTACGCCATTTCGGTTCCGGTCGAGGTGAACACACCTGGGGGCTCGATCTCCAAGTTGCTCACCGGATTTCCCGGCCTGTTCATCCAGGAAGTCGACGGCTGCGACGTGGTCGCGTCGTTCGAGGTACTGACCAAGGCAGCCGAGTATGCCCGCTCCCGCAAGGGTCCGGCTCTCGTGCACGCGCACGTGATCCGGCCGTACAGTCACTCCCTTTCCGACGACGAGATCCATTACCGGCCGCCGGCCGAGCGCGAGGCCGATGCCAGGAAGGATCCCCTGACGCGGTTTCCCAAATACCTCCTGGAGCAGGGGATCACGACCCAGGACGAGCTGGATGGTATCGCTCGTGAAGTGGAGGAAGAGGTCCGGGTGGCGGCCGACGCGGCTTTGGCCTCACCCCAGCCTGCCACGGACACCGTTTACAACTATGTGTACTCTCCGGACGTCGACCCCACCTCGGAACAGTTCGATACCGAGGATGATCCCCACTTCGTCGGCGATCCCACCACCATGGTGGACCTGCTGAACATCTGTCTCCGGGACGAAATGGCGCGAGATCCGCGCATTGTACTGTTCGGGGAAGATGTTGCCGATTGCAGCAGGGAAAAGAATCTCGGTGACGTGAAGGGCAAGGGTGGCGTGTTCAAGGTGACCTGGGGCCTCCAGCGCGCCTTCGGTAGCGATCGGGTGTACAACTCACCATTGGCCGAAGCCAACATCATCGGGCGAGCCATCGGGCTTGCCACGCGAGGGCTCAAACCGGTGGTCGAGATCCAGTTCTTCGATTACATCTGGCCGGCCTACATGCAGCTCCGAAACGAGCTGGCCCTCATGCGGTGGCGTTCCAACAACGCCTTCTCCGCGCCGGTTGTGGTCCGGGTCACCTATGGTGGGTACCTCAAGGGCGGCTCGATCTACCACTCCCAAACCGGCGCCGCCGTGTTCACCGGCGTGCCGGGCCTTCGGGTGGTCTGCCCCTCGACATCACTCGACGCGAATGGCCTGCTGCGAACCGCCATCCGCTGCGACGATCCAGTGATTTTCCTGGAGCACAAGCACCTGTACCGGCAGACTTACAACAAGGCGCCGAACCCCGGGCCCAACTTCATGATCCCCCTGGGGAAGGCGAAAGTGGTCCGCAGAGGCACTGACCTTACAGTGGTGACCTATGGGGCAGTGGTGCAGCGGACGCTCCTGGCGGCAAAGGCTATGGAGGACCAGCACGGGGTGAGCGTGGAGGTCATTGATCTTCGATCGCTCTCACCAGTTGACTGGGATACCATCTACGCATCCGTGCGGAAGACCAACCGCGTGATCGTGGCCTACGAGGATTCACTCTCCTGGGGCTACGGGGCCGAGATCGCCGCTCGCCTTGCGGACAGCACGTTTGCCTACCTGGATGCCCCGGTACGGCGGGTCGCAGCAACAGACACCTTTGTGGCCTACGCGCCTGAGCTGGAGGACGTGATTCTTCCGCAGGTGGATACCCTCAAGCAGGCCATGGAACAGGTAATAGCCTTCTAGCCACTCCTAAACGATGCCGGGGCCCCTGATCCTGATGGGAGCCCCGGCGCCTAATCGGCCAGCGGCGGTCTTGCCGCTATGTGTGGAGGAAGCGGTTGCACTCCACTTCCAGACCTGCATTCAGTCCTTGATCCGACTGCTACGGTGGGAATCCTCGGTTCATAGGCGGGCGCTCGCTTCGTGGGTACCCTGAGCTCGGCGAGTGCCGCTGCTCCTCCTTTCCGACGGAGTGCGCTTCATGTGTATGATGCTGGCATCGACCTGTCAAGTCGCAAGATTTCGAGGCATTGGGTCACCCACTACCATCTCGACTTTCAGTACCTGATTTCTCAGAAGTGATTCTATCGCAGAGCATCGCGAACTTCGCCCGCTGCGGCGATCGCGTTGTCGACATCGCGTGAGAGCGATCTGGCCTGTTGGGTGGCCTGGGTGAGATCGCCGAGAACAGCTGCCACTCCCGCCGAACGCAGGCGAAGCAGATCAAAGCGTACGTTCTGCATCGCAAGCACGCAGGATTCCAGATGGCTGGCCACCTGACTGCGCCGCCCGCGCAGGTCGGTAATCGATTGCCGCTGACGCTGGAGCAGGTTGAGTCGGCGCTCTCGCTCGGGATCGTCAGGCTCGCGGGCGAGGCCGGCGATCCGCTCATCGATGGCAGCCAGTCCTCCGGTATCCAGGTTGCTGTCCATCGCGTGCAGAGTGCGAGCCAGGTCGGTGGCTCGAGCGTGGAGCGCATCTACTGTTTGT
Organism: Gemmatimonadales bacterium; assembly: GCA_025929805.1. Classification (GTDB taxonomy): domain Bacteria; phylum Gemmatimonadota; class Gemmatimonadetes; order Gemmatimonadales; family GWC2-71-9; genus CAVVWJ01. The sequence continues at coordinate 5,719 of JAICPP010000133.1, forward strand.
TCGACCTCGGGGAGCATCTTTCGCTCCGACGGAGGCAGCTTTGCCAGCAGTTTGAGGATGGCTAGGCGATCTCCATGGGCCTGGACTACCGATGACAGATGAGCCCCATACTCATCCGCGGTCGGTGGGGCAAGCTGCCGGGTCCCCTTTACCCCTTTGGCCTGAGTTGCTTCCAGCGCGTCCGGCGCGGGCGGGCGGCTCAGCACGTCCCGCCAGCTGTACCCGGTCTGCCAAAGGGTGGCGTAGTTACGGAGCAGCCCGATCCCCATGCCGAACATGGGAAACAGGAACCAAGGCTGTTCGATCCCCGTCGCAACGTTGATCCCAAAGCAACCCGCTGTGACCGCCGCCCAACTGGCGAACTGACCACGCACCTTCTGAATGATCTTGGGCTCGCCAGTGTCCGGTATGACGTAGCCGTGTCGGTCGCGGCGGACTTCACGACGTTGGGATCGGGAGAGCGCGGCCTGACCGCGAGGCGGCGCAACCGGCGGACTCCGCAGGGGTCGCTGTGGTCGGTCGGCTGGTAACGCCGGGGCTCTGCTGCTCCGCGCCGCGCCGCCGCCTCGCCGCCTCCCAGTGGGCTCATAATCCGTAACGATGCGGCTCTCCAGGGCCCGGCGAAGCGCATCGGCAGTGGGCCACCGATTCTGGGGATCCTTTTCGAGGCAGCGGGCAATGGCGAGAGCCAGGTCCTCGGGAGTATCCGGGCGCAGCTTGCGCAGATCAGGAGGAGCCTCGGTGATCTGCTTCATGAGGATCCCGGCCACTGAAGGCGCGCTGAACGGCAGAGTGCCGGTCAGCATCTGATACGAAACGATTCCGAGACTGTAGAGGTCGGATCGCCCATCGATGTGACGCTCGCCGGCCGCTTGTTCCGGACTCATAAAGGCGGGGGTCCCGATCGCCACGCCTATGCCGGTAAGGGTGGCGCCGGACGCGCTCGACAGCGCCTTGGCGATGCCAAAGTCGGTGACCATGACACGGCCCCGGGTCCCCTCGAGCAGAATGTTGTCCGGTTTGATATCCCGATGGATGACCGAGAGGGCATGCGCGGCGCCGAGCGCATCGGCGGTCTCCTTCATAATCCGGCGGACTTCCTCCACCGGAAGCTGACCCCGCCGCCTGAGCCGACTAGCGACAGACTCGCCATCCACGTAGCCCATGACAAAGTAAACCAAACCCTGGCCTTCACCGACCGTGTGGATGGGCACGATATGAGGATGAGACAGACGAGCGGCGGTCTGGGCTTCGCGGGTAAAGCGCTCCCTGATGTCCTGCTGAAAAGCCAGCTCTGGTGGGAGCACCTTGATCGCCACGCGGCGCTGGAGCCGTTCATCCCGGGCACGGTACACCACACCCATGCCCCCACGACCGATCTCACCTTCTATGGTGTAGGCGTCGCCCAGAGCCTCTGCCAGACGGCCTGGGAGTGGCTTATCGCTCGGCGCGGTCATCCGACTCGGGTACCGGGAGGATGGAACACGAGCTGCTGCAGCATGGCAGACAATCTGTACCCTAACCAGCCTAGCGGCAACGGAGTCTGGACTTATTTAGGCTGGTGTTTGGGGGTTCGGCCCGGTTCCCGAGACACCGACTGGTACCTTCCACCGACAAGCCATATTGGCAGCGGCTCAGAGTTGCTCTACTCGATTCACGCCGGAAGCTCTCCAGACGGGAACCAATCCAGTGCTCAAATCCTTTTGTATGAGCGGCAAAGGCTCGAGGCGGCATCACCAACACTGTGGCACGGTCGGTGCACCCCGATCTCGAACTTTCCGAAGTACTGTCATTTTTGCCCCGATGCGGGGGCTTCGTAAGGAGTGCCTTAAATGGCCGAACGATTGACACTGCCCGTGCTTCCCTTGAGGGAAGTCGTCCTCTTTCCTGGCGTGACTGCCCCGATCGGCGCTGGCCGACCGGCGACGCTGCGGGCTATCGAGGCTGCCCTGGCCGGCTCCGACCGGTTGGTGTTCGCAGTTTCTCAACGACACAACGTGGAGAGCGTGACGTCCGATGCGCTCTATACCATAGGAACCATCGCCCGGATCGGTCAGCTGCAACGTGGGCTATCCGGTATGCAGCTGCTGCTCAACGGTGAGCGGCGCGGCATCGCCATTCACTATAGCGAACGCGACGGTTTCCTCGAGGCCATTGTGCGCGAGGCCGAAGAGATGCTGCCGCTCAAGGCGGAGGATCCCGCCTTCGTAGCCTTGCACCGGGAGGCGCGGGCACGCGCGGCCGAGCTGGGACAGAAGTCAGGGCTTCCTGACGAGGTCGTCCAGCAGGTCCTGGCCGGGGTAAATGAGCCCGGGAAGTTTGCCGACCTGGTTGCCGGCTATATCGACATTACGCCGGCGCAGCGGCAGATGCTGCTCGAGACTCTGAGCGTCGAAGAGCGGCTCCGCCGGGTGCTGGTGCACATGCAGCGACAGATCGGTGTGCTCGATGCCCAGGAGGACATCAAGTCTCAGGTGCAGGAGGAGCTGGGTGAGCGCCAGCGGGAGATGTTCCTCCGGGAGCAGCTCAAGACGATTCAGCGCGAGCTGGGCGAGGGTGACGAGCGAGACGATCTCCAGGAGCTGAAGGACCAGCTGGCCGACCTCGACCTGCCGGCAGAGGCACGCAAGGAGGTGGACCGGGAGTTCGGCCGGTTAAGCCGGATTGGCCGCGAGTCCATGGAATCGCAGGTGATTCGCACCTTCCTCGAGAACATTGCCGAGCTTCCCTGGAACGAGCGGAGCAAGGAGCACCTCGATCTTGGGGAAGCGCAAAGGATCCTGGACGAAGACCACTATGCGTTGGGAGACGTCAAGGATCGGGTTCTCGAGTTCCTGGCGGTCCGGCAGCTCCGGCTTCAGCAGGAGTCGGCTGAGCGCGCCCGAGAGGCCGCCGGCGATGGTGCGCTGGACCAGGCCAAGGCCGAGCAGAAGGCGGAGGAGATCGCCGCTGGCGAGTCCACCGATGCGCCGCAGGCCACAGCGACGATCCCGGCCCCGAATGCCCCCACCAAGGGGAACGAGGATGATCGCATAGCCAAGGGGCCAATCCTCTTGTTCGTCGGCCCCCCGGGCGTAGGCAAGACCTCGGTGGCCAAGTCCATCGCCCGCGCCATGGGCAGGAAGTACGTCCGTATCTCCCTGGGTGGCGCTCGGGACGAAGCGGACATCAGGGGGCACCGGCGGACCTATGTCGGAGCCATGCCTGGCCGCATCATCCAGGGGATGAAGCAAGCGGGCACCAGGAACCCGGTCTTCCTGCTGGACGAGGTGGACAAGCTGGGCATCTCCTTCCAGGGTGACCCGGCGAGCGCGCTGTTGGAGGTGCTCGATCCGGCCCAGAACGACACGTTCGTGGATCACTACCTCGGCGTGCC
>JAICPP010000199.1 GCA_025929805.1 Gemmatimonadales bacterium
CTCGCTGGTGAGACACCTGGCCCCGTTGATGCGGAGCGGCGGGTCATTTCTATCACTGACCTATATGGCCGGCGAGCGGGTCATTCCTGGATACGGGGGCGGCATGTCGTCGGCCAAGGCCGCTCTGGAAGCCGACACCCGAACGCTGGCTTTCGAAGCCGGGCGGCGCTGGGGTGTCCGGGTGAACGCCATTTCCGCCGGCCCTTGGGCATCGCGGGCGGCCACCGCGATCGGATTTATCGATATGATGATCCGGTATACCGCCAGCAATTCGCCCCTGCCCCGGCCAATCGACGCCGCCGACGTGGGCGCCACCGCGGCCTTCCTCAGCAGCGCGCTCGCGAAAGCCATCACCGGGAGCGTGGTGTACGTGGACAACGGCTATCACGCTATGGGGATGGCCGTCATGGAGGGGGAAAAGCTGCCTTAGCGACCTCGGGCGACCGATTCGATCAGCCGCGCCAGCACTGCCAGCTCGAAGGGTTTTTCGATCAATGGGCGAGTGGTGCGGCCGGCGAACGCGCTCCAGGAGGGTGAGGCGAGATCCCCGGTGGTGATGATGAGGCGGGCAAACAGATCCGGCCGATGCTCGGCAAGCCAGTCGTGCAGCTCGACACCGGAGCAGTGGGGCATGCGGAGGTCGGTCACCACGACCTGATAACCATCGTGCTCAATCCGTCCGAGCTTTCGAAGCGCAGCCCTGCCGTCCTCCGCCTCGTCGGCATCCCAACCTCGACGCCGCAGATAGCGAGCCAGCGCCGAGCGAATGGTGGGCTCGTCGTCGACGACCAACGCCCGCCGCCGGACCCTGCCGGGGACGTCGTCCAATGACGGATGGTCGGCTGGTGCCACTGCGGCCGGTGAAGCCGAGGCTGATGGGACGGGTCAGGGGAGCCGCGGGTGTGAGCTCGAGCTTCTTCATATAATAGTACTCCGAAAACGCCTGCCCCGTAACGAGCGGGTCCCGAAGCCCCACTGCTGAGTGAGCCGCATGGCCGAGCTGATCTCTGAATCGGACAGTCTGATCCACCGCATCACCCTCAACCGTCCGGCCCGCCGAAACGCGCTGACACCCGCGCTGGCCCGTCAGGTGGCCCAGGAAATCGAACACATCGAAGAGGCAGGCGAAGCGAGGATCATCCTGCTCTCCGGCGCCGGCGGGCATTTCTGCCCCGGACTCGATCTTCGATGGCTGAGCTCCCTGGGTGACACACCCGGAATCACTGAGCTCCAGCACGGGTTGAGCGACTTCCAGTCGGCGGTGATCGCCATCGTGCGGTGCCCCTTGCCAGTCATTGCAGTGGTCCAGGGCACCGCCGCCGGGTTTGGCTTCGATCTCGCGCTCGCCTGTGACATGCGGCTTGCCGGTACCAGCGCCAGCTTTACCTCCGCTTTTGCGCGCATGGGCTTGGTTCCGGATGGAGGCTCGACCTTCACCCTGCCGCGGCTGGTTGGAGTGGGCCGGGCCATGCGCGTGCTCATGACCGACCAGTCGCTCGATGCGGCGGAGGCCCTCTCGATCGGGCTGGTCGAAGAGGTCATTCCGGACGCCGAGCTGGAGACCGGCGTTTCCCGTATCACCGGCGCCATGATTGCCGCCGCTGACCGGAGTCTCCGGGCCATCAAACGGCTCTCCCGAGCGCAAGAGGTGGGGGCGCTGGAGCAAGCGCTCTCCAGTGAGGGGGCCGCGCAGCTGCAGGCACTGCAAAGCGCGGAGTTCCGCTCTCGACTGGAAGCCTTCAACGCGCGGGTTGCGGGGAGAGCAGGCTCGTGACGGCGCCGGCCACGGTGTTTCGGCCGGACCTGCTGGCGGGACAGGTCGCGCTGGTCACCGGGGGCGGAACCGGGATCGGCCTCGGTATCGCCACCTCGCTGGCCGCGGCGGGGGCACAGGTGGCCATCGCGAGCCGAAAGCCAGAGCACCTGGGGCCGGCGGCCGAGCGATTGCAGGCCTCCGGTGCGAAGGTAAGTGCGGTCGAGGTGAACGTAAGAGAACCGGAATCCGTGGCGCGGATGGTCGACCGGGTATCGGAGCAGCACGGCCGCGTCGACATCCTGGTCAACAACGCGGCCGGGAACTTCTACGCCCCCACCGCCACGCTTTCGCCCAACGGCTGGCGAGCCGTGGTCGAGACCGACCTCTACGGTACCTTCTACTGCTGCCAGGCGGTGTATCCCCGGATGAAGGCCCAGGGCGGTGGACGGATCATCTCGATCTCCATGACACTGCACTATCGCGGATGGCCGCTGATGGCGCACGCCACTGCTGCCAAGGCCGGGGTGGACGCGCTCACCCGAACGCTGGCGCTCGAGTGGGCGCGCGATCGGATCAGGGTCAACGCAGTCGCTCCCGGACCGATCCCCACGGAAGGCGTCAAGAAGGCGTTCACTCCGCCGGGAACCGATGCACCCGACCTGTTCGGCATGGAGAAGTACGCCACGGAGGCGATTCCGCTGGGCCGGTGGGGAACGCCGGAGGACATCGGCCAGATGGTCACCTACTTGGCCAGCCCGGCCGGAGACTGGATCACCGGGTCGATCGTCGTAGTCGATGGCGGGGCTTGGCTTGCGGGCGGACAACAGCAGCAAGACAGCTAGCCGCAGTGCGTCGCCATCGCAAGCTGGCGCTGCGTTCATCTGCGGCATAATGTTTTCGCCATGTTGCTGGGACATTATGGTGTCGCCCTTGCCCTGAAGCGTTCGGAGCCGAAGCTGTCGCTGGGTACGCTCTTTGTGGCTGTCCAACTGGCTGATCTGCTCTGGGGAGTGTTCTTACTGCTGGGCTGGGAGCACGCGAGGATTGTTCCTGAGTACACGCCGGTGACTCCGTTCGAGTTTCTCGACTATCCCATCTCGCACAGTCTGGTGGGGCTCATCATTTGGGGTGTCGTGGCAGCATGCCTCTACTACTCCTGGCCTACCCGCGACACGACTCGCCACTGGCAGGCCGCCGCCGTGGTGGGAGTCGCGGTGTTCTCCCACTATCTCCTCGATGTTCTGGTTCACGTGCCCGACCTCCCTCTGGCGGGCAACGATTCGCCGAAGCTGGGACTGGGGCTCTGGAATTATCCCCTCGCCAGCACGATCGCCGAGCTCTTGTTCCTAGGCATCGGCATAGGGATCTATGTTGCCTACCGTTCCCACCGCCATCCGGTCAGGGTTTTCCGACTGACTCTCTTGGTCCTCATCCTGCTCGGAACCTATTTCGCCAGCCAATACGGACCGCTACCACCCGACATGACGGTCGTGGCGGTGAGCGATATCATCTTTGTCCTTGCCGCTGCGGCGTTGGCTGCCTGGGCCGATCGGCGAGCGACACCGGCGGAGCTCGAGGCGCAGCGTCTCTCGCCCCGGTGAGCGCATGGACCGGCTCTTCTGCACCCTCGGTGCGCTGTCGGCATTCGTAACGGTCGCGGCTGGCGCATTCGGCGCTCATGCCCTCAGGGCAAAGCTGCCACCCGAACAGCTCCTGGTGTTCGAGACCGGCGCCCGATACCAGATGTATCACGCGCTGGGATTGCTGGCTGTCTCATGGGCAGCTACCAGGTGGACTGGACGATTGCCCCAGTTGGCAGGATGGCTGTTCGTGATAGGAACAGTCCTTTTCTCGGGAAGTCTCTACCTGCTGTCGCTCACCGGAGCCACATGGCTGGGCGCGATCACTCCACTGGGTGGAGTGGCTTTCCTGGCGGGTTGGCTTTGCCTCGCATTCTCTGCACTGTGGGGATCCGTTCGATAAGACTCAATATCCATGTCCTAGAGAGGAACGTCTTGCGTACCCGCTTACCCGCTTTTAGGCATCCTCCCTCGCCCACCGAAAGAACACCACGCTGATCGCCCCGAACAGCAGAAGATTACCGGGTACCCACATCAACAGAGCGCCGAGCTTCTGGTCGTCGAGGGGGGAGAGCCCGAATGTACGGGGTGCGATGGCGTACCACTGGTAGAGCACTTCGTCCGCGAAGGTGATCACAGCGGCTACGACTTGCATCGGAATCCCCACCAGAAAGAGGTAGAGCATCGCGAGCCCCGCCGGCAGGCGGGGTAGCTCGGGCACGGGGCTCATCACCGGCCACCACATTAGCGTGGCCGTGACCATGAACATCAAGTGGGTGGCGATATGGACCTCATGATCCCGCATCATTAGGTCGTAGAACGGGACCAGATGCCAGATAATTATCGAGGCGCTGAACAGGAGCGCCGCGACCCACGGATGGGTGAGCACTCTGAGGGCAGGCAGCACGCCGCGAAACGCCAGGAGCGGGCGTAATAGCCATCCGGGTAAGCCGGCGAGAAGAAGCGGCGGAAATACCAGGGTCAGTAGCAGGTGCTGCACCATGTGGATGGAGAAGAGATAGTAATCGCTGAGGTCGTGCATCGGCCCATTGAGCGAGACCAGCAACACGATCAGGGCGGTGCAGAAAGACAGGATCTGCCCGGGCGATGCGGCAGGCCCCGCGCCCGAGGCCCGGCGCCAGGGCCCAATGCCGTAAAAATACAAGGCACCGAGAAGTCCGGTGCCTAGAACAACGCTGGGATGGAGCGACCAGGCCCACTCGTACGGCACCGTAGGTCGCAGCCGTTCGTCCACGGTGATATGACTATGAGGTACCCACAACCGCTTCACCCAGCCCGGGCGAAGGCGAAATGGTACGCCATCAGGAGCATCATCGAGACGATTATCACCGTCGCGATAATCAGTGGGAACACGAACACCCCAGTGAACAGCTTGTGGTCCTGCTTGAGGTGCATGTAGAACATGGCGACGAGAGCGAACTTGGCGGCGGAAAGGAGTAACAAGAGCGGCACGAAGAATGGCTTGATGGCGCCGGCGGATGGCCCTGCGTGCCCGCCATAGGTGATCTCGTACAGTCCGACCTCGAGTGCTGTCAGCACAAACAGGATCAGGCCAACTTTGGCGTATACACCCGCCGTTGGATGCGAGTGCTCCTGGGCGGGGGCGGAAGCGTGGGCGTCCATGGTACCGTGGCTCACTTAATGAGGTAGACGACCGGGAAAATGATGATCCAGACCACGTCCACGAAATGCCAGTAGAGCGCGGCCATCTCGAGGTTGAGCGACTTGGATGGGGGAATTCGGCCGCGCACCGCCAGGACCCAGAGGGTAATCAGCCAGATGACCCCGAGCGTCACGTGGGTCCCGTGAAAGCCCGTAAGCGTGTAGAAGCTCGAACCGAACAGGTTGGTGGTGAAGCCGAGCCCCCGGTGCACGAAGTGGGTGAACTCGTATACCTGCATCCCCACAAAGAACACCCCGCACGCGATGGTGGCAGCGAGCCATCCCACGAGCGCCTTCCGGCTTCCGCGTTGCGCACCGCTCAGCGCCAGCACGACGAAGAGCGAGCTGAACAGCAGCAGCGCCGTGCCCAGCGTGACGAGGGGGATCTCGAGAATCGGCTCGAAGTGCTGCCCGGTCGGGGAGGTCCAGGGCTCGTGGGCGAACGGCCCCACCAAACTCTTCCCCTTATTGACCAGGTAGTTGGTGATGAGGGTGGCGAAGAACAGGCACTCGGAGCCGATGAAGGTCCAAATGGCGAGCTTCCGGCTATCCAGCCCGGTCGAGGTGGCGTGCTCGAGGCCATGAGGAACGTCGTGCGTTATGGCTGTCACCAGTACTC
>JAICPP010000267.1 GCA_025929805.1 Gemmatimonadales bacterium
GCAGGCACTGGCGAACGCAACAAAACTGAGCCAGAGTCCAACAGCTACCTGCCGGCTGGGTTTCATTCCTGGGCGAACGTGATGCATTGGTCCCTTTCCGCAGATGGAGTGCAATGAGAGCAGCAGCATGGGGTGGATTGGCGTGGGGCTTTCTTATCGGAGCCTGTACCCCGCTGGGTCTCTGGCTGTATGAAGACCCGGTTGTGACTGTCTCCCAGATCACCTTTCAATTTGCCCGGTCGGATACAACTCCGGCACCGGTCATCGTAGCATTGGCCTTGAAGAACGCGAATGACTACCCGCTCGAGGCCGAACAGGTGGAACTTTCGCTGCGGCTGGACGGCGTCCCGATCGGGCGGCTCAAGCGCGATAGTACAGTATCGGTTGCGACGGACACGGTTTCGACCGTCGCACTGCCGTTGCCGCTGGACGGCAGCACCAGTCCCGAGCACCTTCGATCGATAGGCTCGGGCACTCACACTTTTGCGGTCCGGGGCCGGGCGACGTTCCAGACGCCGATCGGAAAGCGAGACGTCCGATTTGCCCAAGAGGGAGAGCTCGTCTTCGGTGTACGTCCGAGGGCCTCAACGAACTGACCTGACTCGTGCCCGCTCCAGTCGCTCCAGGTGCGTTACGCTGAGCGTGACGGCTCCGAACTCCTCCTCCACCTTTCCCCGAAAGATGAACGGACCCTGGTCGAACAGGACGTGACCGCGCTCACGAAAGACATCAGGGAACAGCACGGCCTCGATCAGACCATGTCCATCATCGAAGGTGGCAAACTCCATCGGCTCGTCGCTTCTGGCGTGCACCGGCTTAGCCGCCGTGAGCATCCCCGCCGCGAGCACGTGCCGGCCCACGTGCCGGTGCAGCTCGGTGCTGGGGCAGAGCCGATAGCGGCCGAGTTGCTCAGCGTGCAGCTGCATCGGATGCGCATCCGTGATGAACCCGAGCGTCTCATATTCCTCCCGCCGCCGGCGCTCGGGAGAGTACTCCTTCAGGACCGGAATTGCCGGCGGTAAATCATCGAACCAGTCCGGCCATCCGGCGTGCGTTGACCGTCCGCTCGTCGGCCCATCTGCCGGTCCGCCTGCATCCACCAGCCACAGCATCATCGGCCGGGTCCATTCCTGTGCAATGGAATCGAGCGCTCCTACCTTGATCAGGAGCCGCAGATCGCCTGGGGCGATGCGGGTGCGCGACTGGAGATCGAAGATGCTGGTGAAGCGGCGCGCTTCCCGCGCGGCCAGCACCCGCTCTACCCCATCGGCGGACAAGCCCTTGATGAACTGCAGCCCGATCCGGATTTCGCGCCCTTTGCCCACACAGCGGAATTGGCTGGCGTTGATGTCGGGAGGGAGAACGGAAAGTCCCATCCGCATTGCTTCTGCTACATAGGCGAACGGCTGGTAGTAGCCGCCACCATTGGCCAGCACTGCCGCCATGAACTCCGCTGGAAAGTGGGCCCGCAGGGCACAGGAGTGCTGCGCGATCTGGATATAGGAGCATGAGTGTCCCTTGCAGAAGCTGTAGCCGGCAAACGACATGATCATCTCCCAGACGCGCTGGGCCGCCGCGGGATCCCGGCCCAGATGCCGCGAACCGGCAAAGAACTCCTCGGCGTAGGCGCCGAGGTGCTTGGTGGGACGCTTCTTCGAGAGTGCCTTGCGCAGTCCATCACCGGTTGCGGGCGACATCCCCGCAAAGGTGGTACAGACGTTCACCACGTCCTCCTGATACACCATGATGCCGAATGAATCGGTCAGGGTATCGCGCAGCGATGGGTCCAGTGGTTCGTAGGGAGCGTGGTTGCGCAGTCGTTCCAGATAGAGTCGGATGTACTGGTTGGATGCGGGACGGATCATGCTGGTGTTGAGCACCAGGAGCTCGAAGGTGTCGGCCCGGCTCTTCGCGCAGAGAAGCCGGGACGCGGGAGACTCGGTGTAAAACACGCCCATCGTCTGGCCGCTGCGAAAGAGTGCCTTGGCTCCTTCGTCCTCGCCCGCGGTCGAGGAGGTGTAATCGATCCGGTAATTCGTGTGGCCGTGGACCGCCTCGATGGCATCGCGAATGACGGCCAGGGAGCGGTTACCCAGCAGATCGATCTTGACCAGCCCCGCATCCTCGGTACCGTCCTTCTAGAACTGGATGACCGGCACGGGGAGCTCGGGACTGCAGGCCAGCGTCTTGGCGGCGGGCTCCACCGGCACATAATCGGTGAGTGGTGTGGGGGTGATGACCACACCGCCGGCATGCACCGAAAGGTGACGGGGGATGCCCACCAATCCTTCCGCGATACGGGCAAATTCCCGCCAGTGGGACGCCAAATTCAGACCGCCATAATTGGGGTGTGTCGCGATCAGGTCGGGCAGCCGGCGCTCACCATCCTCGAAGAAGGGGATGCGACGGGTTACCTCCCGGATTTCCCCACCGGGCCTCCCGTGCACCTTGGCCACTTCACGGAGCGCCCCTCGAGGCTGAAAGCAGTTATGGTTGGCGACCATGGCGGAATGCAGCTGGGGATACCGCCGGAAGACGTACTCCAGCACCTGATCGCGCTCGTCCCAGGGAAAGTCGAGATCGATATCGGGAGGGTCCCGGCGCTCCAGATTGAGGAAGCGCTCGAACACCAGCTTGGACCGGATCGGATCCACGTGAGTAATGCCCAAGCAGTAGCTCACCACCGAATTGGCCACGGACCCCCGGCCGCAGTGCGTCGGCCCGTGATGGACGATGTCGCGGACCACCAGGACGTAGTCGGCAAAACCCTTCCGCGCGATGATACCGAGCTCCAGATCCAGTCGTTCCTGCAGCTCGGGGGTGATCACTGGATAGCGCCACCGTGCTCCTTCGAGCGTGAGCTGCCGAAGCTGGTCGAACGCCCCAGCGGTATCGGTGACGCGGGGAGGCACCGTGCGGTTCCCTACCGGAATGGCATAGGCGCACCGCTCGGCAATCGCATCGGCGGCCCGCAAGGCCTCGGGGCAGTCGGGAAAGTGGCGAGCCAGCTCGGCGGCCGGACAGAGCCAGGCCCGCTGCGGCCATACTTCCTGAGCGGGAAGCGCCGACAGGGTGGTATTGAGCGCAATGGCTCGCAGCAGACGATGACGGCCCCATTCCTCCGGCTGCGCAGCGACCACTCCATTGGTTGCAACGACTGGAAGTCCAAGCCCACGCGCAGCAGCGTGGACGGCGTGACGCTGTTTACCGGGGCGGAGCTCGGCGTACAGATCCTCAGGGCCGCTGAGTCGGAGAACCTCCTCGAGGAAGCCGAGGTGGCGAGAGAGGAGGATCAGGCCTTTGCGATCGGGTGCGAGCAGATGGGACAGGCGGACTGACCCGTCAGCTCGCCAATGTATTTCGGTGATTGCCCGGCATAATGCTCCCCATCCTTGCTCGCTTGTGGCGAGTGCCACAACCTCCTGTCCGCCGGCAACCAGATGTGCTCCCAAGATGGGTCGCACGCCGAACGTGGCGCAGGCCTGGATGAATTCGACCGCTCCGTA
>JAICPP010000318.1 GCA_025929805.1 Gemmatimonadales bacterium
CGCAGGACTCCCCACTGGCATCAGGAGCGAGGTTCGCGGCATCCGTTTCACACTTCACGGTGAAAGCGAAGCCCCCGCAAACTTCGGAGCCGAGAGAGGCCAACCGCTCTCCCAGGATCTCAGTACTCAGGTGGGGCTGAGAAATGCGGTACCCTGAGGACGGTGCCATCCCTGACGAACGAGGAATGGCCCTCGCGGTGGCAGTCTTTGCTCTGGCGGTGATGAGTGGACTGGTGGGCGGCACCTTTGTGGCCGGGTTAATCGAGCAACAGAGCGGCAGAAACACCCTCTACGTCATGCAGGCGGCCGAAGCAGCCGAAGCCGTACTCCAGGAGGCGCTGCTGCCCGTGCCGGCAAGCACGTTGTCTACGCTTCCGATCGGAGGTGCGGCTCAGTCTCCCGTCGCGGTCGCGTTCCCGGGGCTTACGGTGGAGCGCGAGGTGGTTCGGCTGACCGGAAGCTTGTTCCTGATCCGTACCCGGGCCAGTCGGGTGGATGCAGCTGGTACGCCCCTGGCCACGCGAACCCTGGGGCTCCTGGTAAAGCTCACCACCGATTCGGCGAGCACAACAGAAGGGGTAATGCCACTGACCCAACGTCCCTGGGTCCAACTGTACTGACTGCCAGAACTTGCACGCTCGTCGCCGGTGTTTTTAACACTGCTGCATCCCGAGAGACCGCTTGCGAAAGAGAAGATACGGGCGGGGTGATGCGGTGCAGGTCGGTGATGAGTCCAACGTTAAATGGTCGCGGCGTAAGCGATTACCAAACTGCAATTTGTGTGGCACATCGGTTGCCCTCAGACCGCCCCGATATCTTGACGCCTCCTCAACCTGCGGACACGTATGGGACTCTTCGGGCGCAAGGCAACGACTGTCGGGCTGGACATTGGTAGCGGCCTGATCAAGCTCGTCGCCATCTCGCACGCCAGCGGTGGTCCGATCCTGACGAAGGTCGCGTTTACCGCTATTGGTAACGACGCCATCGTCGAGGGGGAAATCATGGACCCCGGGATGGTGGCCGAAGCCATCAAGGAGTGCATGGCTTCCGCCGGCGTCAAGACCAAGCAGATCGTGACCGCCGTCGGCGGCCGCGACGTGATCGTCAAGAAGATCACTATGGACCGGATGCAGGAAGCCGACGCCCGCGAGGTGATCCGCTGGGAGGCCGAGCAGCACGTTCCCTTCGACATGGACAACGTGGAGCTCGACTTCCAGATCCTGGACCCCGATGGCGAGGGGCTCCAGATGACCGTGCTCCTGGTGGCGGCCAAGCGCGAGCTGGTCGAGCACAAGCTCGCCCTGCTCAACGACGTCGGGCTCCAACCTACCATCATCGATGTGGATGCCTTCGCGCTCCACAATGCCTTCGAGATCAACTACCCCGAGGCCATGAACGGGGTGGTCGGTCTGGTGAACATCGGGCACGAGAACACCAACATCTACATCCTGGACGACGGCGTTCCGGTGCTGACCCGGGACATTCCGGTTGGCACCCGCCGGTTCCGTGAGGATCTCCAGCGTGAGCGTGGCCAGTCCGCGGAAGAGGCCGAGCTGATGCTTCAGGGCGGCGCGTCGGGAGAGATCCCCGAGGGATTTCTCCAGACCCGTACCGAGGAGCTGGCCGTCGGTATCGAGCGGGCGGGCGCTTTTCTCCAGACCGCAAGCCGTTCGGCCGGCGGCATCGGGCGGATCTTCATCACCGGAGGCGGCGCCAGGATCCCGCGGCTCAGCCGCGCGTTGGGAGACCGGCTCAAGATTCCGGTGCAGCTGGCCAATCCGATCGAGAAGCTGCAAGTGGCGGACGGCGTCTTCGACACCATGCAGGTGGACGAGGTCGCGCCGTTGCTGATGCTCCCGATCGGCCTCGCCCTGCGTACCGCAGCCTGACCCCGACCCAGGGATCCATCATCCAATGATCACAGTCAATCTCCGGCCCGGGCAGAAGCGGAAGCGGCGCGCAGGCAATCCCTTTGCCGGCCTGCTGAACTCCTTCAGCGGGCTCAAGGAGCTCGGCGCCAAGGTCAAGGATCCGCTGCTCATGGGCGCGGTCGGCGCATGGGTGTTCGTGGCCGCCGGACTCGGCCTGATCTATCTGAATCAGGTCCGGCAGCTCTACGTCCTGGAGCCCCGGCTGGAACAGGCCCGCAGCGAGCACAGGCGGTTCAAGGCCTTTCTGGCCGACAAGCGTCGCCAGGAGAAGATCCGCGATTCGCTCCTGGCCCAGATCACCGTGATCCGAAGC
>JAICPP010000044.1 GCA_025929805.1 Gemmatimonadales bacterium
CCCCATGCCGGCATAGAGCCAGTACAGCGCAAGAGCTACGAGAATCCAGGAAAACAGGCCGGTGCGGAGGCCATACCTCAGCGGAAGCTCGCGAAGGAGAGGTACCACCAGCAACGCGAGCACGCCGAGCATGAGGAGCAGCTTCCAGCTTGCCCGCCACAGCTCACGTGGAGTAGCGTCTTCCGCCGTGGGTAACGCTGGTCCTCGGTCCACTATGCCTCGCTGATCATGTCGGCTTCATTCTACGCCGGAACCCGCAGTTCGGGAACGGCAGGTGCTCGTCCCTGACCGGCTCAGACGTGAGGGAAGCGAGGGTTCCATGCCACCTCCCACAGAAATCCGTCGGGGTCGGCGAAATAGCCGGCATAGCCACCCCACTCGGTATGCCGGGCCGGGCGCACAATCCGGCCCCCCGCACGCACGACATCTTCCAGGAGACGGTCGGCCTCGGCGATGGAACGGACGTTGTGCGCCAGCGCGAACCCGGGAAAGCCGGAACCTTCGGCGGTAACCCCTGCATCCACTGCCAGCAGGTGCCGCGGGTACAGAGCCAGCCAGGTCTGGCCCAGCTCGAAGAATGAGACGGTGGGCGGCGATTTGAGTCGTGGCAGGCCAAGGCCTTCCGCATAGAATCGCGTGGCGCGCTCCAAATCGCCCACACCGAGGGTGACAAAGCTGATTCGGGGCTCCATGACAAATCTCCGTGCCGCAAACCCATATATCGTAAGCTTCGCGGGCGCCAGACCAGGCTCAGTGGCTTTGGCGGCCAGAACCCCAGCAGGTACCCGATTGGCCCGCGGATTGCGTAGGTAGCCGGCCCGCGACCATCACCCTTCCACCTTGGCAGCGACACCATTGCACTCTGATCAGCGAGTTGCGCTCGAGAAGATTCGCACCGTCATCGCAGATGATCACGACGATGTCGGGCGTCGGGTAGCCCACCGGATTGCGGAGGTCATGCGGTCGAGACGGGCCGCTGGAAAGCGCACCGTCCTCGGCCTGGCCACCGGCTCTACCCCCATTGGCGTGTATCGAGAGCTCATCCGAATGCACCAGCAGGAGGGGTTGAGCTTCGCGGATGTCGTCACCTTCAACCTGGACGAGTACTACCCGATGGATCCGGGCAGCATCCATTCCTACCATCGGTTCATGTGGGAGAATCTGTTCGACCAGCTGGACATTCCTCAAGCCAACGTTCACATCCCTCGTGGCGACGTCCCGCGGGAGCAGATCGAGGCGGAGTGTCAGCGCTATGAGGAAGCGATCCAAGCCGCCGGCGGCATCGATCTTCAAATTCTTGGAATCGGACGCACCGGCCACATCGGCTTCAATGAGCCAGGCTCCGGCCGGGAAAGCCGCACTCGGGTCGTCACCCTGGACCTGGTGACCCGCAAGGACACCGCGGCCGATTTCTTCGGAGAAGAGAACGTCCCCCGGGAAGCGATCACCATGGGGGTGGAGACCATCCTCGAGGCGCGCGAGATCCTCATCTTGGCCACCGGGGAGCACAAGGCAGATATCGTGCGCCGAGCGGTGGAAGGCGAGATTGACCACGAGGTGGCCGCGACGTTTCTCCAACAGCATGGCGATACCACGTTTTATCTGGATCGCGCCGCTTCAGCCGCGCTCACCCGAATCGCCACGCCATGGCTGCTCGGGCCGGTTGAATGGACCGCTTGCCTGGCTGTCCGGGCTGTGGTGTGGCTGTCGCATCAGACTGGGAAGGCGATCCTCAAGCTCACCCAACGCGACTATGCCGAACACCACCTGTCTTCGCTGGTCGCTCGCCATGGATCGCCAGGAGCGCTCAACGGCGAGGTCTTCAACGCGCTCGGCACGAAGATTCGAGGGCGCTCCAAGCTCCCCCGCGGTACCAGGATCATCTGTTTTTCACCGCATCCGGATGACGATGTCATCTCGATGGGAGGCATACTTCACAAACTGGCCGTCAACGCCAACCAGCTGACTGTCGCGTACATGACCAGCGGCAACCTCGCGGTTTTCGATCACGACGTGCGCCGCCACCTGGATTTCATTGCACGACTTGCTGCGGAGCGGCGGATTCCCGAAGCCGCCGCTGTCGAGTTGCAGTGCCAGGTGAACGAATTCCTCGCGCGCAAGCAACCCGGTGACGTGGACACCCCTGAGGTGCAGGATACCAAGCGGCTGATCCGGGAATCCGAGGCCGTGGCAGGGATCCAGACTCTCGGTCTCGAGGAGCGATCTGCCCGCTTCCTGAACCTGCCCTTTTATCAGACCGGGAAGGTAAAGAAGGATCCCATCGGCCCGGCAGACATCGCCATCGTCCGGCAGCTACTCGACGAGCTTCGGCCGGAGATGGTGTTTGTCGCGGGAGACCTTTCCGACCCGCATGGAACTCACCGGGTTTGCAAGGAAGCCGTTGAACACGCGCTCGATGAATATGTCGCGGCCGGAGGCACCCGTCCGGAGGTGTGGCTCTACCGGGGTGCCTGGCAGGAATGGTCCGTTACCGAGGCCACCTGGCTGGTGCCATTGTCCCAGGAAGAGCTCCGGCTCAAGATCCAGGCGATTTTTAAGCATCAATCCCAGAAGGACACCGCGCCCTTTCCCGGCCCTGATGAACGGGAGTTCTGGCAACGGGTCGAAGCTCGGAACAAGGGGACGGCGGCCGAGCTCGATCGGCTCGGCTTGGCCGAGTACTTCGCCATGGAGGCCTATGTCGTAGAGACGTGACCGACCTCACGTTGCTGCCGCGCAGCGAGCGCTAGGGTGAGAGAGACATCTCTCTCGAAGAGGTTGCCCGGTGACCCGCTCCGCTGCTGGATTACTGCTGATCCTGACGATACTGCTTGCCTGCCCGCCATCGGCCGCAGCACAGGCGCCCTCACCTTCCTCACCCAGAGTCGAGATCCTCCCTACGGCGGGGTATCTGGCGTTCGGCACCTACTTTACCGGGCCGAGTGACATCCGATTTTCCAACCAGGATGGAGTGGGCTACGGTGCCCAGGTTGCGGTGCCCTTGTGGAGAAGCCTGAGTCTGGTCGGCAGCGTTTTACACGGAACCTCCGATTGGAGCTTCGAGAGGGTCCCTTTGCTGGGAAGTATTTCGGTAGGCGGTGCCAGTCTCTGGTTCTATGATCTGGGGCTCCGGTACAGCGTTCCGCTGGGTGCCGCGAGTCCGGTGGCGGCCATAGGCCAGGTCGGGGCGGGAGCCATACGCTACTCGGTCGACAATGTCTTACTCAGCGAGCGGGCTACCAACTTTGCCGTGGCGGTGGGCGTGGGGATGGCGGCGCGCCTGGGCCCGCGAGTCAGCCTCCAAGGTTTGGTGAAGGATTACATCGCGTCGTTTCGGAGCGTGGATGACGCAACGGTATTCGGTGTCGAGGGCCGCCGCGCCCATACCCTGGCATTTCTGATCGGATTAGGCCTGAGACTGTAATCCTCAGACGCCGTGCGCGTGCGGCGCACGCGACTCAGGCCAGCTCGAGCACGCGGTGGATGACCCAGCGCTGCGACCCTGGCACGATAAAGGGAGCCAGCGCGTCGGAATGCGCTCGGAATTGAGGCGCGGCCATGCCGGCCAGGGCCGCTTCGAAATCCGCGAGATTCTCGAACCAGTACTCGTCGATCAGATGAGACGCCGACGAGCCCACCAGGCCGGCCATGAGCCGCCCACCACGCGCTCGCCGAAACTCCGAGCTGGCGAGCTTCTCTGCGCCCCACGCTCGCATCACCCGAACCGCCTCGGCCTGTTTACCGTACACGATATCCAGATGCCACTGACAGATTAGCATGACGCTGCTCCAGGCGAACATGAGCTACCGATCGTTCCAGCTCCTGAGCGGGATGTGCAGCTCTTCCTGAATGATTCGCACCACCTCGGCTGGGTCCGCCGCATGGAACAAGCGGGCGTTGCCCTTTGCACTGGCAAAGAGCTCCCGCGCGGCGGCCGACGCTCCCAAAAGAATCACCGGCTTGTTCGCTTTCAACGCGAGCGCGATCTCGGAAATGGTGCCCGGCCCTTCCACACCGCAAGCGACCACCACGTTGCTGGTAAGTACGTTGATGGCGTTGCGCGCCTCACCCATTCCGGTGAATACCGCGATATCCACCTCGGGACCTTCGTCCCCGGAAGCACCCGGCAGGATTCCCAGCGTGAGGCTTTCCGCAATCTGTTTGGCGCCGGAGCAGGTGGCACCCATGATTCCCTCGGCCCGCCCGCCCGTCAACACGATCCACCCTCGTTCGGCCAGAAGCCGGCCCAGCTCCCGAGCAGCGGCCAGATTTGCGGGCGCCGGATTTCCTGCCCCCATAACCCCGATAACCGGTCGACGCACTACCGGCGGTGTTGGACCAAGTTCTTCGGTCGGAGCAGCCACCAGACGAGGCCCGCGATGGTCAGACTTACCAGGGCAGTTGCCGCGCTCATGAAAAAGAACGTGCGATACGCCTCGGCGGCTGAAGGATCCCGCAGGGTCCAACTCTGCCATTGATTCCACGATCGCGCGGCATCGACAGCGCGGCCACCCGCGATGAAGCCGGTCAGCAAGACCACGGCGTATCGGATCGTTTGCACTGGCACCTTGCAGCCCGACGATTCAGGTGAGCTGACGGACGCAACTGTACTGTGTCACAAAGGTTTATCGCTTTGAGCTCAACCTCAGTGTGAAGCTAGGCGCTCGAGCTCGTTTCGCCCAGCCGGCTTAGTTGCCTCTGGTCATACGTGGTCCACCGCAGCCATGACTCCACTCTCGCGAGCGCAATGGGCACAGCAGTAAAACGTCCCCTCCGCCTCGATGCCGTGGCCGATGATCTTACAGCCGCAGTGTTCACAGATGGGCGCCAGCCTATGTATGGCACACTCGAAGCTGTCGAACGTATGCGTGTGCCCCGCGGCGACTACCTCGAACGAGAGGTAGTAATCGTTGCCGCACACCTCACATCGAGCCATCTCACCCCTCCTTGGGTCCGGGCAGCACAGCGCTGCCACACCGAACACTGTCCCCTGCGGCCCGGAATCGCCAGCGGGATGTGGTGAACCACTGGGTGTCCCATGGCCACTTCTCGTAATCAGGTAGACGGGGAACTCCTCCGAAGCAGCATCCATCCGCCGACAATCGCCACAGTGTAGATCAGGACACCATCCAGGTACACCACACCTCCTATAGTCTGGTCCCGGTCTAACCAACCCCACCGATCCAAGAGCAATGCCCAGTCGTGTTCCCCAGTTCCGACGAGAGGAAGCTCCTGGGCCCGGGCGTCCTTCAGGTACACGGAAATGTTCCAGCAGTTCTGGCCCAGCCACCAGAGCGGCACTGTCGCGCCGTGGTGATCGCCGCCGCGCCACAGCGCCAGAACGAAGGTGCCCGGTACAATCAACTGCATCAGCGTGACGCCGAGAGTCCCTAGAGTGTCACCTCCGAGGCCAAAGATCAGGTGCCCCGCCTCGTGAATTGCCAGGTCGAGGCTGTCGAGCCAGCGGTACTCGGCAGGCGCGCGGAGGCAGTGCCAGCCGTACACCGCGAGGACGAGGGTGAGTAGCAGTCGCCAACGACGTTGGTCTCCCAAAAACTGTTTAGGCTCTTCCACGCGGGCTCACGGCGGATGCCGAACCGGGCCCAGCCGGGTTCCCTCGCCGGGCACGCGAGGGGAGCCAGGCGTATTATGCGAATCGCGATGGAGGTTGGGCATGAACGGAGCAATCGAGGTGACAGCCCCAAAGCTGCAGCGCCTTAGGGCACGCGTCAAATAGACGCTCGAGCCCTTACGAAAACCGAGCCACCACCCTGAGTACAATCATGACCAGCATACCCACGGCGAGGATCAATGCCGCGGTGGCAAAGCCAAGGATCACCCGTACACGTCGCAGTGCCGCCTGTTGCAGGCGGATAGATTCCTGCTGGTTGCGCAATGCTTCCTGATAATTGGAGAGATGCTGGCGCTGGAGATCTCTTATCTCCTCGAGGAGCTTGATCATCCGCTCGTCATTCACCAGGGACAGGCCCGCCGCGCGAGGGGAAGGAAGAAAGATGCAACCAGGACGGGAAGATGACGCATGGCAGGCCTCCGGCTCGGTACTCAGGAGACGCTGAAGGGCCCGGCAGAAAACACTCGAAGGGGGACGGTAGTGGGTGTGCGGCCCTCTTCCAGCCTGGCGTCTCCGTCGCTGATGATTCCCCTTGTTAGGTGCTCGCCGCCGGGTCCCCGGCTATTGACCCTGCTTGCGCTCGCGACCCTCGTCACTCCGGCTTGCGAACACAGCTCTCCGGTTCGCCCTGAGCCGTACCCACCGGCACCCCCTTTCTCGCCCCTGCTGCCACGCCGCCTGACTTTCAATCTGGGCGACGACCGCACGCCGGCGTGGCTACCCGACGGGTCTGGTATAGTCTATTCGAGTGAGCGACTGGACCGGGCCGATCACGATCGCTGCCTGGCCGTTCTGCCACCTGAGGGCGGGACCATACGGGCCAGCTATTGTCAGCTCCATCCGGTGTACGACGACTCTACCGACCTGATGGAGTCCCCGGCGTACAACGGTGCGGGCAGGGTCTTCTTTCACCAGGTGATATCCTGGATTGGCCAGCAGAAGTTGGGCTTCTCGACACTGATGCTGGGACCGGCGGATGATCCCCTGGGGGCAACTGTGCTGCGACTTCTTCCCTACACCGCGGCGAACGGCAGGATTCACTCCAGCATTCGAACCCCGCAGTGGATCGGCCCCGATACGCTGGTCTATCTCGGCGAGCTGCTGTTCTACGAGGGTTCTACTTTCCTGCCCGACACATTCTACACCGGGTTGGATGTTGGACTCATCGACTTCTCGGATGGCTCTCCCCGATACGAAGTCATTCCCGCCACCGATTACGCCTCCGGAGTCGATGTGAGTGACGGAGGAGACGCGGTCTACTATACCCTAGGTGGGGACTCCCGAGTCTATCGCCGGATGCTATCGAGCGGAGAGGTGACCATCCTGTA
The DNA here is from genome assembly GCA_025929805.1 of Gemmatimonadales bacterium. GTDB lineage: Bacteria > Gemmatimonadota > Gemmatimonadetes > Gemmatimonadales > GWC2-71-9 > CAVVWJ01. The sequence continues at coordinate 6,961 of JAICPP010000044.1, forward strand.
CGACTTCGGAGCCGGGAACGTCGTGCGGGATGTTCAGATCAAAGGCGACCGACTCGTAGCCGTGATCGGCGGAAGCGTGCTCTATCGCTTCGAGGATGCACACGGGTACGTGCAGCGGGATGAGGGCGGCAACCTGGCCCTCGTAAATCTCGGCACCGGAGCGAGTACGCTGTTCGCCACGGACAGCGTGCTCTTCCGGCATCCGATCATCTCTCCGGACGGCTCACGGATAGTCGTGGAAGTTCAGCCTTACGCCCCAGTCCACGCCGAGCCGGACTCGGAGTTCAACGCCACCAACCATCGGGCAGATCTCTGGCTTTTCGCGCTAGAGTAAGCCGTAGCTCTGTATCGTCCGCGGCGGACGTTCAGGCGCGGCGCCAACATCAGCCGGCCGAAGATCAACCCTTCGTAGCGATAATCGCCTCTCGCCGTAGGGAGCGTATCGCTCCGGGGCACGCTGGCCGGCGGCTCCGATCGATAAAATCGAGGTTCAGCTCGTTGCGCCCGCGAGCATCGTGGCCTCAGGAGATGCAGCTGCCGGATGGAAGATGGGTGCTGGGGCCTTAAGTTACCGCTCAGCGCTCGTTGGCAGAATAGGTCGCAAACAGGCCCGAGGAGGCCCCAAATGCGACAGGCTGTGCCTGGAGAGTGTCGCAAAACGGGCCCTCCTCCCAAAGCCACCGGAGAGCCATATGTCTACCCTCCTCCGCTTCCTCACCCTCGCCTCTCTCCTGCAGGCCTCGTGTTTCGGCGGCACTCCCGGAAGCCCCGACCCCAGCGAGCAGACCCGCGCGCGAATCGAGAACCGATCATCGATCGACATGGACATCGATGTCCGCCGCAACGATGGACGGGTGAGCCGGCTCGGATTTGCTCCTGGCGGGGAGACCACCACGTTCGCCTTGCCACCCACTCTGACTGCCGGAGCGGCCTGGATTCGCTTCGAAGCCTCGCCGGTTCGCGAGTCCGGTGACCCCGTGGTGAGCGAGCCCTTCCCGGTCAGAATGGGGGACGAGATCAGCTGGTCGATACCACCCCAGTAGCGGTGCCGCAGCAGGACGGCGGCTTATGCCGGGGTGGTCCGGTTCCCTGAGCCTCCCATGGTGGGAAAGAGGCGAGACCTCAGGAAGCTTGCCGTTACCGCGGTGGCGGCGAGGGCCAGAAGGAGGGGGCCCAGAATCGAAGCGACGAGTGTCTCGTCCCACTCGTCCGGCCAACCTTTGCGCGCCAGCAGGCAGGTGATCAATCCGATTGCCAGGTAGGCAGCGACGAATTCAAGCGAGCTCACGAGCATGGCCAGATGCCCTCAGAGGGTGCGCCCAATGGTGGGGACACCCGGTCAAGCAGGAGTCAAGATGATTGTTGAATGAACGACTGGTCTACCATGCCCGGGGCGGGACTCCAACCCGCCCGGGGGTTGCCCCCAAGGGGATTCAAGTCCCCCTTACGGGTGGGACCAAAAGTAACCAACAAGACAACGGCGCACCACACAGCAAGGTTTGGCCGGGTGCGCCGTTTTCGTGACGTATGTTGGGTGCAGTGGTCAGGGGCACCGCGGGGGCACGGTTGCTCTCCAGGCAGCTGCGGGACAATTAGACCGACTGACCCTGGTTCCTCATCTCGGCATCTAGGGCGTTGAGCGCTCGCATGATCGCGTCGGCTTTCTCGCGACCTTTCTCGCGGTCGTCGCTTGTGTGAATCCCGAAACTGCCTCCGCGGGTGACCACATGTACAGAACTTTCTTCAGGCCCCTGCGTCCATTGCTTCACGCGCCATTCGGGCCCCTGAGGGCGGTAGTCCTGGGCCAGCTTCACAGCAAGTTCCTCGTGCTCCCGATCTGTCCACAGACCAGGTCCTTCCTGCGCGAGTCGCCTCGCGAGCCAGTCCTCGGCTTCTATCTTTGTCCGAATTGGCGACACAATGCTCCTCCCTGCCCTTGGTATGCGGGTCCTCCATCCGAGACCCCTAACCACTAAAAGAACCCTGCCGGGGCGATTGTCAACTGATTGCTGGACGAGAGGCGCGTGGCCACCGCTGTGATTAACCGGCTGCTGAGATCACGCTGATTGACCCATGGCGGATCGAACACGTCGCACACTACTCCACATCACGGGACCGCCGCGTGACAGTTCGCCAGCATGTCTCGCATTTCGGTCGCGGATTGCCAGCGTTCCTGGGGCCGCTTGGCTAGTGCCTTGCCGATAACCTCCGCTAGTTCCGATGGCACATCGGGCCGAAAGGTCCGCACATCCGGCGCGGGCTCGGTGAGATGAAGCTGGAGTACCACGATCTCCTTACGCCACACGAAAGGTGCTCTCCCCGCAAGACACTCAAAAAGCATGCAGCCGAGCGAATAGAGATCACTCCGGCCATCCAGCTCCAGATCCCCATTGATCTGCTCGGGACTCATATAGGTTGAGCTACCCACGGTAATGCCGGTGCGGGTGATCTCATCGGTGGCTGAGGTGACGATCGCCCGGGCAATCCCAAAATCGAGCAGAACGGCGCCCCGATCAGGTGAAATTAGGACGTTCTCCGGCTTGACATCACGATGGACGATCCCGCGCTGGTGGGCGTGGCCGAGGGCCTCGAGTAGCTCGCACCCCATCCGATGGGTGTCGCCTACGCTGAGCTGCCGAATGCCGCTGAGCACCTCCCGAAGGCTCGGCCCATCTATAAAGGCCGTGACGAGGTAGACCAACCACTCCCGCTCACCGGAATGGAGCAGGCGAGCGATGTGGGGGTGGTTTAGTTGTGATGCCAGTCTGATTTCGCGCAAGAAGCGGTCGGCGGCCACACTCTCGAAGACCTCAGGATGGAGGATTTTGAGCGCAACCTTCTGTCCTTCCCGATCAACTGCGAGAAACGTTCGGGAATCACCGCCCCGCCCGATCTCACGATCCACCTGGTATTGATCAGTGAAGGCGTGACGTACGAGCCCTAGGAGGCGGGATCTGGGCACCGTTGCCGCAGGCGAGGGCGAGGGGGGCGGTTCCATGGATCACGCCGACGGGCTGACCGGGGGGCAGCCGGCGGTGGCTGTTGATATCATGCGCAGGCTATCCCAGGTGCCCGACGAAGGACGAAATTTGGGAAGTTCGCAAGGTGCAGCCGGTTCCTGCACGCGACCAGGCTCTACATCCGGGCCGGTAAGTGAGTTCGCCGAGCTGGAACAACTGGCGAGGCTAAGGGCGAGGAGCGCTCCTAGGGGAAGAATCGTCCGCATGGTTCAGCCTCCGACTTCTGGTTGGGATATCCGACGAGCGCGTCGGTGCATCCTCAGATCGGAGGCGTACGAAGGCGTGTCGAGCCACGTCCCTCAGACAAACTGACACGTACTATGATAAGGGTCGGAACGTGAAAAGGCCGTGAATGCGAATTTCAGAGGCGGATTGGATCGTCCGCGTCTGCTACACGGCGACACAAGTTAGCCGGTAATCGCCCTGACCTTGGCACTCAAGACCTTCTTCAGCACTTCCAAGGCATCAGGTGATGCTTTCGCCAGCCGTGTGGATCGATGGTGCCTTCATGGATCAGAACACTTGGTGCATCATAAGCTGCGAGTACGCGTTTAACATCCTCGCTGACTGTATCCTTCTCCCGGGAGTGGCGGGATGGGGGTGAGGCAGGTCAACGCCCCGACCGCGGCTACTCGTATAGCCCTGCTGCAGCGCTGCTGGTGGTAGGAGGGAAGATGGTGGGTAGTATGTGGGTATCTGAGGACCCGCCGGGCGAGGGATCTCACCAGGTAAGTCTATGCCCGGGGCGGGACTCGAACCCGCACGGGGTTTCCCCCAAGGGATTTTAAGTCCCTTGCGTCTACCGATTTCGCCACCCGGGCCGGTGCCGAAATATACCGCCTCAGGCAGGGACAGGTTCCCGCCGCACCCCAGCCGACGCCCGCGTGCTCCAGATCTCCGGCGTCCGCCCGAAGCGGCCCGCAAAGTCTCCGCCGATCTCCGCCACGATTCTGCGATCCCCTGCTGAGGGTGCCAGCACCACGACCGCACCACCCCAGCCCGCGCCGGTCAAGCGAGCGCCGTAGGCGCCGTGCTTGACTGCGGCCTCGACGATGAGATCGGCTTCCGGTATGGTGGATTGATAGTCCACGCGAAGTGATTCGTGACCCTGCACCAGGAGCCGGCCCAGTCCCTGGAGGTCTCCCGCCGCGAGAGCCTCGGCGGCCGCGCGGGTGCGTGCCGTCTCAGTGACGACATGACGAACCCTCGGCACCAGCGGCGGGGGGAGACGGCGCTCCACCTCGGGAAGATCTGCCACTGACAGCTGGGCTAGGTTCGGCAGGCCAAGCCGCCAGTCACGGCAGAAGGCCAGCGCCTCTTCGCACTCTCGGCGGCGTTCGTTCAGTGATCCACCAGTCAGCCGATGGGACAGGCCGGTCTCGACAATCCAGAGTCGGCCCCGAAACGGAACTCGTTGCAGGCTGCCGGTCGCGGTCTCGAAGAGAATTGCCGATCCCCGCTCGCCATGAGCGGCGATGGTCTGATCCATCCGACCACAGCGCACCCCCACTTGATGGTATTCGGCACGAAACGCGACCTCGGCGAGCTGCGCTGGAGTGAGGCGCCGTCCAGCCAGAAGACTCAGGGCCTTGGCGGCGGCTACCGTCAGCGCCGCGGAAGAGGACAGTCCAGCACCCAGTGGCAAGGTCGTTGCCACGGCGATCTCCGCCGCGGAAGGCGCTGCCCGCAGTGCCCGAAGCTCGCGAACCACGCCCACGATGTAATCGGTCCAGGTGCGCTGCAGTGGGGCGTCGATATCTACTTCGCTAATCGTCTCCTCCATGTCCGATGCGAGAGACCACTGCTCCGCCAGTCGGGCGGCGACCGCCGTGCGGCGCTCGATAGCGAGTGGTAAGACCGGACCTCCGTTGTAATCGGTGTGTTCCCCAATCAGATTGACTCGCCCCGGTGCCGAGGCGTTGATGCTGGGCCGGGTGGCAAAGCTGCTGGTAAACAGCGAATTTGCCAGCCGTGCCGACGACACAGTCACGCTGAAGGGCTTCTCTCGGGAGGGACTTTGGGGCATTGCGCGCGGCGCCTCGGAATTGTTGCCGGTCTGATCCTGCCGTTGCCGCTGGGAGCCCAGCTCCCGCCCATCGGCGCTCCCCCGGGCGTCGTGCGGGTCGAGCTGGAGGGCAGCCTCCAAACCTTCGACCGGCGTTTCCGGGACGGGCAGCGCGAGAGCTATGCGACGGATCTTTCCAGTCCGGGTCTCGGCAGCGATCGCATCCCCATCCTGGCCGATGCGGAGGCGCGAATCGCCCGGATTACCGGAAATGCGGGGTACCGGATCAATCTAGGCGGATTGACCACCGACGCCCACGCCGATGTTGGTATCGGCTCACTGGGCCTCAGTCTCGGTCTCACCCGCTTCATCACCGTATTCGGACGCATCCCGCTGGTACGATCCAGGGCTCAATGGAGGATGCAACTGGATCCGACAGCGGCCGACGCCGGGATCAACCCTGGAGAAGCCGAGCAGCTCCCGTTCTTTGCCCAGATGGACGCGGCGCTGTCAACCTTGAGCGCGAAGATCGCAGCCGGTGACTACGACGCGAACCCCTCGCAAAGGGCTCTGGCGCAGAGTACGCTGGCAGACGCCACCACCCTTCGCGCAGACTTGTTCGGTCTGCTTGCCGACCCAGGCAGCGCCTCACCCGCCTTGCCTACCAGCTTCAGCCCGGCAGGCACCGCACTCAACAGTCGCGTGGGGGCACTGCAAAACACGCTCACTGCCGATCTGGGTGTGCCCGGCTTTACGCTCACGCCGGTGCTGCCCGAAGTCACATCAAACGAAACCGAGCTGGAACAAGTGCTGACCGCTCCAGACGGTCCGATCGCTCTACGACTCGACCAGTCTCCGGTCACGTTTCGCGGAGATGCGGAAGTCGGTGCCGCACTGACGCTGATCGATCGCTGGGATCGGGACACCCGGCGGGGCGGACTCCGGATCGCAGCATCGGGTCTGGTTCGGCTCCCGACCGGTCGCAGGGAGCAAGCTGACCGGCTGCTGGACCTCGGCACTGGCGATGTTCAGACCGACCTTCAGCTGGATCTCACGGCCGACCTGGGCAGCGGGCCGCTTGGCGCCCGCCTCACGGGCATGTACCTGCGGCAGCTGTCCTCGACCTTTGTTACTCGGGTGACTCGGCCCAGTCAGCCTCTGGTGGGGCCAGATCGGCTTACGTTCGTCCGCCGCGATCCGGGTGACATCATCGCGCTGGGCATTCACCCCTTTTACCGCCTCGCACGTACACTCGGGTTCCAGGCCGGGGTGGAGCACTGGTCCCGAGGAGAGGATGCAGTGGCTTATGCGACACCGACGGACGCGCTACCGGGGATAGATGCAGGAATTCTGGGGGAGGAGAGCAAGGCCAACGCGACCATACTTTCGGTTGGACTGACTTACTCCAATCCCGGCGGACTCCGACCGGGAGGTAGGGGGCTGCCGGTGGATGCAAGCTGGAGCTACCAGCGGGTGCTGCGGGCTGGGGGTGGCCGGGTGCCTAACAGTCACGCTGTGCGAGGTTTGTTCCGGGTGTACTTCGGCCTCTGGTAGCGTCCATTACCGCCGCTTGGCAAGCGTTGGCGCCCGCAACATCGCCTGGGCGTGTCGTCGCGACGCATCGCCCTCCGCATCGCCCAGCATCCGCGCGATCTCGTTGACCCGATCCTCTCCGTGGAGCAGCTGCACATCACTGGTGGCAATTCCACGCCGAGCTTCCTTCGAGACTACTAGGTGGCTGTCCGCCCGCGCAGCAATCTGAGGAAGATGGGTGATCACCAGCACCTGATGCCGTTCCGCCACCTGCGCCAGAGCGGCGCCGATCTGGGCTCCCACTTCCCCTCCAATCCCTTGGTCCACCTCGTCGAAGACCAACGTGGCAATGGCATCTTGCTTCACCAGTATCACCTTCAGCGCCAGCATGAGCCGGGAGAGCTCGCCGCCGGACGCCACCCTCGCCAGGGGTTTGGCCTCGAGCCCTACGTTCAGCTGCACTTGAAGCCGCACGTTTTCCTGCCCGTGCGGGCCCGGTTGCGGCAACGGCGTGAGCACAGCCGACAACATGCCACCGGGAAGACCGAGCTGGGGCAGGAGCCGGTTGACCCCGCGGGCCAGGCGTTCCGCAGCCTCTCGGCGGCGATGGGTAAGCGCCCCTGAGGCCACCTCCAGAGTAGCCTCCGCAGCCGAACGCCTGGCTCCCAAAGCGCGGAGATCTATGTCAGCCGTATCGAGCAAGTCCAGCTCGGTGGCGGCTTCATCACGAGTAGCGAGGACGGCTTCGAGGGATGCGCCGTACTTCCCGGTGAGCCGGGACAGGAGATCACGCCGGTGCTCGACAGCTGCCAGCTTCTCCGGATCCTCCTGCACCGACGCTGCATACTCGGTGGCCTGGCGGCTCAGCTCCGACAGGTTGCTGTACGCTTCGTCCAACATCTCTCGCCACTGCCCGACGTCAGGGTCGATCTTCTCCAATGCTGCCAGGGCCCGGCCAGCGACGCCGAGCGCCCCAATGGCATTCCCGGCGTCTCCGTCGAGGGCGTCTACCACTCGCTGCGCGTGCTCAACCAGCGCGCCAGCCTGGCTGAGGCGGCGTGATTCCAGCTGCAACGTTTCGTCTTCGCCGGCTTTTATCTTCGCTGCGTCGATTTCCTGCACCACGTGCCGGAGGTAGTCGGCCCGGCGGCGCACCTCGTCGCGTCGAGCGGCCAGCGCCGATTCTTCTTCTCGTAGGGCAGCTACTTTGGCATGCGCCTCCGCGACGGCCTCTCGCTCAGCGTCGGCGTGAGCAAAGGCGTCGAGAATGTCACGCTGGGCATCGGCGTGCAGCAGGGACTGAGTCTCGTGCTGCCCGTGCAGGTCGACCAGCAGGGCTCCGAGCTCCGCCAGCACCGAGGCCGTTGTGGGACTCCCGTTCACCCAGGCTCGGGACCTCCCTTCGCCAGACACCTCACGTCGCACGACCAACCGCCCTTCTTCCACATCGAGACCCAGCTCCTCGACCTGGTGCCGAGTGACGGCGTCGATGCCCTCGAAGGCGCCCTCGACCACGGCTTTCGACGCTCCGGGGCGCACGCTGCCGGTTGTCGCACGCTCGCCCAACAGCAAGGCCAGCGCATCGATCAGCATTGACTTACCCGCGCCAGTCTCGCCGGTGAGGACGTTGAGCCCCGGTCCGAGCTGGAGGGTTACATCGGCTATGGTGGCGAGGTCGCGTACGCGGAGTTCAGAAAGCATGGGATGTTCACTATTCTAAGAGGCTCGCTCTAACTGTCATCCTGAGCGAAGCGAAGGATCTAGGTGGATCCCTCCTGAGTCTGGCCTCATTCCTTTATCTCTCGGCCCGACAAATCTCCCCAGTGCAGCTTCTGCCGCATGCGGCTGAAGAATCCCTCTTCGCCCAGCCGGATGAGACACACTCGATGATCCGCGCGGCGCACGTCCACCGATTCCCCCGGCGCCAGGGTGGTACCGGTCTGTCCGTCGAAGGACACCAGAAGATCGTCTGACCACCCAGCGATCGGCTCGATCACGATACGGTAAGTGGCCGGAACCACCAGTGGACGGACGGCGAGGGTGTGGGCCGCAATCGGGGTCACCACCATCGCCTCAACCCCGGGAACGACAATGGGCCCCCCCGCGCTGAGACTGTATGCGGTAGAGCCCGTGGGAGTGGCGACGATCAATCCGTCGGCACTGTAGGGGCCGACATTCTCGCCCTGAATGTACACATTGACCCGGACAACCCGGGCAACCCCGCCCTTGTGAACCGCCACATCGTTCACCGCCATCTGGGTGGATCGGGTCTCGCCTTCCGCGTCTCGAATGCCGGCCCGAAGTGCCTGGCGCCGCTCGATGAGGTAACGGCCTCCTACCAGCGCGTCGAGCGCGGGATCGAGTGTCTCCCGGGTGACCGACGTCAGGAAGCCGACGCGACCCAGATTGACGCCGAGAATCGGGATCTCCTGCGCGCCGAGCAGACGAGCCCCCCGCAACAGAGTGCCATCACCGCCGAATGTGATGAGGGCGTCCAGCCGGACCGAATCGAAGGTGGGAACACTGCGGTTCCAGAACGGCCCCAGCCGGGCCTCGCTGTACAGCGAGATCCTCCGGTGGGGTGCCGCGAGGGCGAGGTGTTCCAGAACGCTTCTGAGATCCCCGTACCGCGGGTTGCCGACGACGCCGACCTTCATCGAGCCTCGAGGCTCTCCTCGTGCTGCAGTGCGGCTATCCGCCGAGCAATGCCGGGCGGGGTCAGACCGTACGCATCGAGCTGCTCAGCCCGGGGTGCCTGCTCGATCAAGCGGTCCGGTACGCCGAGGGCAACCACCCGAACTTCCGGGTGGGTGGTTTGCAGCGTTTCCGCGAGATAGGCGCCGAAGCCATTGACGATGGTGCCTTCCTCCACGGTCACCAGGATGCGATGCTGCTGGGTGAGGGATTCCAGCATTGCCGTGTCCATCGGCTTCAGGAACCGGCAGTTTACCACGGCACAATCGATTCCATCCTGCCCCAGCAAATCAGCCGCGTCGTGCGACGGGCGAACCCTGGTCCCCGTCGCCAGGATTGCCACGTCCTTGCCTCGCCGCAGCTGTTCCCAGGTGCCGTACGGCACCGGAGGAATCTCGGCCACCGGGCCCAACTCGGCCGGCGCCTTGTCGCGGGGATATCGCACGCAAAACGGCCCTTCGAGTGCCAGAGCCGTCCGCAGAAGACCGATCAGCTCGTCGCCATCCTTGGGCGCCGTCACCGTCATGCCCGGCACGGCCAGCATATAGGCGATGTCGTACAGCCCCATATGAGTCTGTCCATCCTCACCGACCAACCCGGCGCGGTCCATGCAGAAGATGACCGGAAGATGCTGCACCGCGACATCGTGGATGACATTGTCGTAGGCTCTCTGGAGAAAGGTGCTGTAGATGGCGCAGACCGGACGGATTCCTTGGGTCGCGAGCCCGCCCGCAAAGGTGACGGCGTGGCCTTCCGCAATACCCACATCGAAGAAGCGCTCGGGGTACTTCTCCTGGAATACACTGGTACCGGTGCCGGACGGCATGGCGGCCGTGATCGCCACGAGCTCGGGATGCTCGGCCGCTAGGGCGGTGAGGCCGGCGCCGAAGACCTGAGTCCAGGTTGGCGGACCGCTGGACTTCTTCCGGGCCTCGCCGGTTACTGGGTCGTAGGCCGCGAGCCCGTGCCACTTTTCCTGGTTGGACTCCGCAAAGGAGAACCCCTTTCCCTTCTGAGTCATCACATGAATGACTCGGGGTCCCTCCATGCTTTTCACGAATCGCAGGGTATCGCAGAGTTTGTTGAGATCGTGGCCGTCGATTGGTC
>JAICPP010000157.1 GCA_025929805.1 Gemmatimonadales bacterium
CCGAGGAGCCAGGTCGAGAACCGCACGTGGCTGGCCGCAATACCGGCCAGTACTCTCAGGGTATAGAGCCCGGCCAGCAGAAGCACGTCGAGCACCGCCACCCGCTTCAGGTAGACGGAATACGCCGTAGTGAGCACCACATACAGCGCGAGGAGAATCAGGAACTTGGGCGGGAGCCACATGGAGCAAAGCAACGCCCCGGCGAAGAGCACTGGCACTATCCAGAGCCCAACGGACGGGCTGAGTGTCTCCGCGGCGAATGGCCGGTGGCGCTTGATAGGATGGATTCGATCGGCTTCACGATCCAATAGATCGTTCAGCACGTACGCCCCCGATGCCGCAAAGCAGAATGCCGCAAAGGCAATGGATGCTCTTGTGAGCGCGGCCGGATTGGAAATCTTGTGATCCAGCAGCACGGGCACAAAGACCAGCACATTCTTGACCCATTGATGCACTCGGAGGACGTCAACTACCGCCATCCACTTCGATCTCCATCCCACCCTGAGCTCGAGTGTGGTCATCGGGCGCCCGGCTGCTCCTGCAGTCCTTCAGACATGGGTCATCGAGCGCAGGCGGAAACCGTCGATAGCCGGAGGCAGATCCGACGACTGACCCAACCCCTGAAGCAGTGCGCTGCCGGTTGCTACCCCAGACCCGAGCGCAGTTCCGGTGGATACAATGGAAGGAAACGTGCGATAGTTTCCGGCGAAGTAAACGTTTTCCCAGGACGAGCTGTTTATCGGAGGGTTGCGGAATCCACGATGGAAAACGGGCGAATACATGGGCACTCGGGCGATGTGAGTCCAGAAGGCCTTTAGTTCGAGCCCGAAGACTGCGCGGAAGTCCTCGGAATACTTCGCCAGCAACTCCCCATCGGAAGTACGAAAAAGCTCCCGGTTGCGACCCTGGAGGTGGGTCACGAAATTGACGCAGGTGTCGCCCGGCCGCCCAATAGTAGGATTCAACGCGCTAAGTATGAAGATGGCCCCTGCGGTGCGATCCAGCGAGGCCAGATTGTTCCAGTACGCTTCCGGATGGACCTTCTGGCGGGTCGCACAGATTACTGAAATCAGGGCGGAATACCGGATACTGCCGAGCTGGGGAGTGGTGTCCGTCGGGACCAGACCGAGGTAAGTCTCGGTTGGCACAGTGCTGACGAAAAGGTCGGCCGGAATACGCTCTCCACTGTCCAGCTCCGCTTCGCTGACTCGGGTGCCCGACGTGTGCAGTCGGGTGACTCTCGTCCGCAGCCGGGTCTCAACGCCGGCCTCATGCAGAAGCCGGGTGAGCCCATCGCACAAGACCTTGGTCCAGTTGGCACCTGGGATATAGCCCAGCGGCGCGGACCCTTCGCGAAAATGAAGCCGAGCCCCGAGCCAGGCTCCGCTGACCTCATCGCAAGGCAGCTCGAACTTGAGCCGGGTGAGTCGCTCGAACAGTGCCCTTCGTACTCCGGCACTGCCGTGCCGGTCGATCAGCTCCGCCGCGCTTCGGTCCTGCCAATCGGACCATTCACGCTTGCCGAACGCCAGCAGCATGAGTCGTACGAACCGAGCTTTATCCCCCAGGCTCATAGGAAAGCGCAGGAAGCCGGCAGGGCTGCCCAGGTCGTAGGCCTGCCCGTTGAGATGAAAGAGCATGCGGATGCGGCGCCAGACTACTTGGGGCAGGGCGCCGACCAACTCGAGGAAGTAGAGCAAGGCGCGGTCTCGGTGAAGAATGTGATGGTATCCCAGCGGATAGAAGTGACCATCCCGCTCGAAGCTGCCGGCTAGACCACCCAGACTGTTTCCGCCCTCGATGACGGTAACGTTGCGCACTCCAGCCCGAGCAAGGGTGTAGGCCGCTGCCACGCCGGACAAGCCACCTCCGAGGATTACAACCGCCGGCGTGGCCACTCCTAACGCTCCGGCACCAGCAGCGAAAGCTCGTCTATTCGAAACGATGCGGGACGAAAATCAGGGGTGATGCCGAGCTCTCTGACCGTATCCGAGATCCAGACGGTGAGTGTCGTGGCGCTATCCTGCACGGTGTCCCAGGTGCCTCGCTCCCAATTTGCCCGATCACCGGTGGGCGAGTACTTGTAGAAACGCTCCGGCACAAACTCCGTTTGGGAGCTCGGTTTCCACCGAATGCCGATGTAGGGCAGGGTGCCGTCATCACTCCGGTAACGGTATCGGAGGCGGATGCCCGTCACCCACCGGTCGGTTGGCAAGCGGAACAGCAACTCGGGCTTGGGCCCTAGAACACGCGCGGTGCTGTCGCTCCAGGTGAGCAAGGCAGTCCGTACTGGCTGCAGATCGAGTGGGATGGCCTTGAAGGAAGCATCCAATTGGAGGGCGGCGTACCGGCCCACGCCGGCCTGCTTGAGCATCGGCAGGTAGCGCTCGGCCATATCCTGATGGGGGTGCAGCCAGGGCCCGTAGCGATGTACCAACTGGTGCAGGGGAATGCCTGAGGCCAGGTCGCGCTCGAACCCACCCAGCTGGCCCCGCAGTTCGCGCCCGTATTCCAGCCCGAAGGCGTTATTGCCCCACAGCGCAACCAGCGACGCGAGTGCGAGCGCAGTGGGCATCCATTGACGGGAGCCGCCGCCATACAGCAACCAGGCGAAATACACGGCGCACCACGCCGGCAACGCGAGAATGACGTAGCGGGGCTCGAATCCGTTCCGTCCCAGACCCAGGCCAAGCGCCAGGGAAGCCAGGGCCGCGAGGAATAAGAGTAAGCCTGCTGCGCGGGCCCGCTCCGACTGGTTGCTCCACCAGGTCCGAGCCAGCAGCAGCGCCGTGAGCCCAAGGACCGCCAAACTGGCCAGCCCCGAGAGCGGCCAGGAGTCCCGTGTTGCCGGCCCCAGGCCGATTGTCGCGAACTGGACTGAGGTCTTGAGGCTTTGGTAGACACTCGGGCTCTTGGGATGGTAGGGTACCGGCTCCCAGCCGACAAAATAGAGAACGGTGAGCGCGAGGGCTCCCAGCCCGACCACAAGCAGGCGGCGGCTGTTGCGCGTTGCTGTCTTACCGGTCCAGACTTCCGGCAGCAGGGCCAGCCCCAGCGGCCAAGCAGCCAACGCGGGCACCATTCCGAGGCCGTTTGCTCCACATAACGGCAGCAGCAGGGCGCAGATCCCCGCAATTACTCCGGCTCGCCGCACCGGTAGAGTCACCCCCGCGCCGGCTATCGCCAGGAGTGCCCCGCACGCCCCAGCCACGGATGCGAAGAACTGAAGCTGCCACCCCCAGAGCAGGTTGGGCGCCTGCCCCCAGTGCAGGAAGACCAGAGGAAAGAAGGCATCGGCCGCGCTAACTCGGCCGCGAAGTCGAGCGGCAGTCAGCATCATCGCGGCACTGAGCGCGGCAGCGAGCACGACATCGAAGTACATGGTCACTCGCATGTCCACGCCGAAGAGACCATTGAGACCGAGAAAGATCAGCCGTGGGATGGGTACCCGATGCTCGTTGTGCTGTGACCACAACCAGTCCCAGGTAACCGGCTGATTCCCGGTAAGGGTGGGCACCATGTCCCAGTCATCCCAGGACGGAACGTTGCTGGCATACCGCGCGACGAAGAGGAGCGCGGCAACGGCCATCGCCAACCAAATGCCCCAGGCGAATCCGGCATGTAAGGTGGATCGAGAACTGCTCATTCAGCGTATCCGCTCAAACACCCGCACTCCCGTGCCAGGCGTGGCATAGACTTGCCGCCAGGATCTCGGATACCGGGCAATCACCGGGGCGGCGTAGCGCTCTGATATGCCGGGAAGCCCGAGCTGATCGAGCACCAGGTATGACACCGGAACCGCGTCGAGATAGCGGGCAGCAGTGTCGGGATCTTTTTCGAGTGGGGGCAGAACTGCGCGGCGGCCGGTGCGCAAGTAGGTCAGCTGAGGAACCGAGGTAGCGATGACGGCGTTCGAGTCGCTGTTGCGGCGGAGGAACTCCAGGGCTGGATCCAGCGCGTGCCACACCGGCTCATAGGTGAGCAGCCGCCCGGGCCGCTCGGTACCATCGGCGGTGTAATAGCTGATCGGAAGCAAGCGGAGGAACCCGGCTGCGACCACCGCTTGCGCCAGCATCATTGGCACCACTGTGCCTGCAAGGAGAAACCCGCTGGCTCGCGTCCACGCTCCGCCTCGACGAGCCAGCCTCTGGCCAGCTGCGTCCAGTAACAGGACCAGAAACATGAGTGACAGCGGCGTCAGGGGAGCGAGGTAGCGCCAGAATTGACTCGCCCAGGGAGTGAGCAGGATGATCGCGAGGGAGAGCCCGAAGTACAGTGGGTACAACCACTGGCCTCTCTTCAACAGGAGTCCGGCTCCAAGCACGGCTCCAATGCCGATGAGCGTCTGGCAAACACCGGCGAATGTGACGACCGAGTCCCGCGGCGGATGAGGCCACGGGATGTGTAACCGGCGATGCAACTTCTCAAGGAGATACGGCAAACTGGCTGCCGGAATCCAGGCGCTTTCCCCGATGCTCCGCGGCAGAACCAAGACGTTCTGTGCCACCCGTCGGACCATATCGGGAGGAGATGTATTACCGAGCTCGGGCTGGAACGGATCCACCAGCGAGCTGTTTTCTGCGTAGGTGACGTTGGAGTAGTAGTACGGCGCCCGTTGGTAAGGGTATGCTGGCTGCTGGTACGCTGCGCTGTCTGACACTCGATTTATATGTGCCTGCCACCCGAGTATCGGCACTGCGGCGGCAGCAGTACGAAGCGCCGCCTGTCGGAACCGCCGGCGCACCAGACTGTCGGCTACCCAGACGGCAAGCAGAACCAGGCCGGCCGTACGCACCAGATAGGCGCTTGCGGCAAACACCCCGGCCATTACGCTGAATGTCAACCGTTCGCTGTGCCATAGACACAGCAGGAAGAGCATGGAGAGGAGGGCGAAAGGGATCTCGGCATAGAGCGAATCGGACGGATAGAGAAAGCTGTAGAACGAGAGACCGGTGATGGCGACAGCGCCAAATGCCAGGGGAGCCTGGAGAAAACGGCGAACCACGAGGTATGCCGCCAGCAGGTACAAGCCCGAGAGCACTAGATAGAAGAGCCGGAGCCGCGAACCCACCACCAGGTAGTCCGAAGTCCCCAGCACCCGTTGATGGGCAGCCACCAAGAGGGGCAGCAGGGGCGGATATTGAACGGCTTCGATTTCTCCCGGCTCGTTGAGCAGCCGGTAGCCCTTTCCCTCGGCCACCGAGGTGCCGAGCACGTAGTAAGCGCTCGCGTCCCAGCGCAGGTCGATGGGACCCTCCAGGCGAGGAATCCACACGGCGATCCAGATGAGGATCACGCCGGCGACATAGCCGAGGTCGCGTCGTCCTAGGGGGACGTTATCTTGCACCGCGCTCTGTGTCATGTGAGGAGACATCCTCGGTGAAAGCTCTCCGGCCGCCGCTGCTCATCATTGCCGTTGCCGCGGCGTTGCGTGTGTTCCTTGCCGCTCGCCAGGATCTCTGGGCGGACGAGCTTTTCTCGCTTGCGATTGCTACCGGCCACAGCCTCGAGCACCCAGCTTCGGCCGCAGTGCCTGGGTTGGGCGATTTTGTCGAACCACCCGCGGCCGTACATCCGGCTGCTTTCCGCAAGTATCTCGCCCACGAATCGCCACCCGCTGGACCGAAGCGGGTAGTTCGCGCTGTACAACTCTCTGATACCAGTCCACCTCTCTATTATCTCGCCCTCGCCGTGTGGGCCCGCATTCTTGGAACCACCGACTTCTCGGTCCATGCGTTTTCAGTGCTCTGGTCTCTCGGCACGATGCCCCTGATCTGGCTCATTGGGCGCCGGATTGCCGGGTCACGCGAGGCGCTCATTGCATGCGTCCTGTTCACCCTCGCGCCGATGAGTCTCTACTACTCGGTGGAGGGGCGGATGTACACGATGCTCTGGTTTCTGGGCGCCCTTACTATCTGGCTCACGCTGCGGAGCCACGACCGGGGCGGCGCGGCAGTAGTGATCAGCTGGGCCCTGGTCAGCACTGCTGGGCTGCTCACCCATTACTTCTATGTCTTCATCTGGGCCGCCTGCGTGCTTTGGCTCCTGCTTCGACCCGGCAGCTCCTCGAGGGCTTCTGTCGCCGGCGGGGTACTAGCTGCCCTGCTCTTAACTGCGCCCTGGTATTCGCTAGTGCCCGGAAGTCTTGCCCAGTGGCGAGTCACCGGAGGCTGGCTCGACGGTCTTCCCCCTGGCGACAAACTGATCATCGCTCCGCTTACGCTCGGATGGAGTCTCCTCTCCGGTCGGGGCGTGTGGGGCGGAGTCAAAGCTTTTGACACCTTTGGCGCCCTACTCGTGTTGGCGCTCGGCCTGGCGCTGATCCGACGAGGCCGCGAGGGTGTCTTCGGGGGCGGCCGCGACCTACTCTGGCTCTGGGCTGCCGCGGCGTGTGCCGGTCCCGTCGTCTTCGACCTCTTGCGGCAAACTTCGACTTCCCTGATAAGCCGCTATGCCCTGCCCGGTCTGCCCGCTGCCCTCCTCCTCACGGCACTGGCTATCGGCTCCCTGCCCCCGGGCCTGGGCGTTGGCGCGCTGGTGCTTCTCGTCGGCACCTGGTCACCAGGGCTGCGCGACCTTGCCCGACAGCGAGCGCGAGCCGGAGAGCCCTACCGGCCGGTAGCGGCACGAGTGGGGGCCTGGGCCGGTCCGCGCGATCTCGTGCTGGTGCATTCCATCCCATCCGGCGTCCTCGGCGTCGCCCGCTATCTCCCACGCGATGTCCCGATGGCGGCATGGGTGGGGCAGTTGGGGAACCGTCGCGTGCCCGAAGACCTCGGCACCTTGCTCCAAGGTCGAGATCGGGTCGCGCTGATCCGCATCCACGAGGTGGGAGAGCCAGCCCCGGAGGAAGAGTGGCTCCGGGCCCACGCCACCGTGCTCGCCGAGGAGCGGCGTGACGCTGCGGCGATCGTTTACTTCGCCGTCCCGGACACTCGCCGATAGATCCTGGGTCCGCTGTCATTCGGGGCATAGATCAGACGCCAATGATTCGGTGCGCGCGCGATGGCCGGGATCGTATAGCGCCGCCCTACGTCCAAAAAGCTGAGCTGGTCGACGATCAGATACGTGACTGGCACGCTGTCCAGCAGTGTCGCTGCCCGTCCCGCATCGACTTCGAAGGGCGGCATGACTGCCGGCAGGTTGGTTCGCAGGTGGGCCCAATGCGGCGTCGACGTGGCCACGATCTCGCCAGGCCGTGCCTGCCGGGCGAGCCAGTCCAATCCCTCATCATGAAGTCGCCAGTTGCGATCATAGAAGAAGAGCCGGTAATCGTGGCGCTTCCCTGCACGATCGTACAGGACCGCAGGACTAGGATACTTACTCATGGAGCGGTAGAGGGTAACCAGCTGTTGCGCTCCGATGAGCGCAACGGTCCCCAGCAGCATCGCCCTCAATCCTCGCCACTTCCATAAGCGGGTAGCGCCCGCTCGCTCAGTGGATGCTACGAGCACAAGCACGAGCGCCAGGGTCAGAAAGGGAGTGAGCGGCACCAGGTAACGAACGAACTGGACGGGCCACGGGGTCAGGGCGATGATGAACAGGGAGCCCGCGATGTAGAGCAACAGGAGTACCTCTCCTCGACGTGCGAGCAACCCGAGACCTGCCAGCACCGGGAGAGAGAGGCTGATCATCACTGCGTCAGCCACCCGCGGCGCGATCTGCATACCGGACAGTCGCTGGTTGATCTTCTCTACCTCGCCGCGCCACCAGCCACGGTGAACACTTAGCCCCTCGCCGATCGTCATTGGCATGCCGCGCAGGTTCTCGAGCAGGCGGTGCAGCGCCTCGGTTCGGCTCACTCGCCCAAGCTCGGGGCGAAATGGGTCCACATAGGACAGGTTCTCAGCGTAGTCCACGTTGTAGAACTGGTAACCGGCGCGCTGGTATGCATAGGCCGGAATGGAAAAGGCGGGACTCGCCTTGACGTGCCCCGTGTAGCTGGTCCACGCCAGCACGGCCGCGGCCG
>JAICPP010000056.1 GCA_025929805.1 Gemmatimonadales bacterium
GGATGCGGGTCGTTGCCATCAAGAGCGACCCTCGGGGCAACATCGATCTCGAGGACCTCCGCGCCAAGGCGGCGGCCCATCGCGATACCCTGGCTGCGCTCATGATCACCTATCCGTCGACCCACGGTGTATTCGAGGGCTCGGTCCGGGAGATCTGCCGAATCGTGCACGAGCATGGTGGGCAGGTCTATATGGATGGCGCCAACATGAACGCGCAGGTGGGAATCTGCCGTCCCGGAGACATCGGGGCCGATGTGTGCCACCTGAATCTCCACAAGACCTTCTGCATCCCCCACGGAGGGGGTGGTCCTGGCATGGGCCCGATCGGAGTGGCCGAGCACCTGGTTCCCTTCCTGCCCGGACATCCAGTGGTTGATCTGGATCACCCGTCCGCCTGCGGGACGATCTCCGCCGCTCCCTGGGGGAGCGCCGCCATTCTACCGATCTCGTGGGCCTACATCGCCCTTATGGGCTACGACGGGCTCACCGAGGCCACTCAGATCGCGATTCTCAACGCCAACTACGTGGCGCGACGGCTGGCAGAGTATTACCCGCTGCTGTACACCGGGCAAAACGGTCTGGTGGCTCACGAGTGCATCATCGATACCCGGCCCTACAAGGCCTCGGCCGGTGTGGATGTGGAAGACATTGCCAAGAGAATCATCGACTACGGCTTTCACCCGCCCACCGTCTCATTCCCGGTTCCCGGAACACTGATGATCGAGCCGACGGAGAGCGAGTCAAAGGAGGAGCTCGATCGCTTTTGCGATGCGCTCATCTCCATCCGGGAAGAGATCCGGGAAATCGAGGAGGGCCGTGCTGACCGTAACAACAACCTGCTGACCAATGCACCGCACACCCTGGAGCAGGTAATCTCCGACGGATGGAGCCGGCCCTACCCCCGGGAGCGGGCGGCCTACCCCTCGCGTGCGGTGCGGGAGCACAAGGTCTGGCCTACGGTCGGGCGGGTCGATAGTGCCTACGGCGACCGGAATCTGGTCTGCAGTTGTCCGCCGGTGGAGGCGTATGGGTCCGGATGAGGACGTGGTCTGGCATCTGTGGAATGACGAGCAGCCCCGCCCGGGGTGGGCCAACATGGCGATCGATATGGCCCTGCTCGACCGGGCTGAGCAGCAGGGAGAACGCTGGCTCCGTCTGTATCGCTGGGACCCACACTGCCTGTCGTTTGGACGGCACGAGCCCGCCACTACCCGCTACGATACTCATCGCATCCGAGCACTCGATCTCGACACGGTAAGACGGCCCACCGGCGGCCGGGCCGTGTGGCATGCGGAAGAGCTGACCTATGCGGTCGCTTCGCCGTCCGCCCCCTTCGGGTCGTGCGCCGAGGCCTATTTGGAAATTCACGGGTTGCTCGCTGTTGCGCTGGGAACCCTGGGCATCGAAGGGACGCTGGCACCTCGCACACGTCCGGCTCGGCTCGATGCCGGCGGCTGTTTTACCAGCCCGGTGGGTGGCGAGGTATTAGTGCACGGCCGCAAAGTAGTAGGCAGCGCCCAGCTCCGTCGGGGCAACGCGCTGTTGCAGCACGGCTCGATTCTCCTTCAGGATCAGCAATCTCTGCTCGGGAGTCTTCTGCAGGTCGGCCGGCCCGGAGACACAGATAGTTGCCTGGCCACGGCTCTGCTGCCTCTGGTGGACCGGACTGGGCTATCGGTGGCGGCTGCAGCCCTGGCCGCTGCGGTAGCTCGATCGGCGAAACAGCGTTGGCCGGGAGTGTGGGAGCAGGTGACAGATGCGGGGTACGTCTTGGAGGCCGCCGCCCGACACTCTCCGCAGTTTCAATCCGCGTCGTGGACGTGGGCCCGCTAACTCCGCTAGATTGCGCAACCCCCATCAATCGGATCTGATGTTGGAGACTCTGTGACGCGCTGGACGCCACGGACCCCGTTGGCGGCTCTCGTTGCGCTGTTCTCTCTTGTTACTGGTGTGACGGGCCAGTCGAAGCACGAGAACAGCATTGTCATCCTCACGGGCCAGCAACCCACTGCTCCCATTCCGACTCTAATGGAAGGGCAGGCCGCCTCGGCGGGCAATCTGGAGTTGGCAGACCAGCTCTTCCTTCGGCTAGCCGGGCTCGGTCCGACACTGCTGACCGCGGGTGATCGCGGCTTCGTGCCCTTGCTGGCTCGATCCTGGACCAGGCGGGATTCGCTCACACTGGTATTCGACCTCGATCCACGGGCTCGGTGGCAGGACGGGGTACCGGTGACCGCCAGAGATGTGGTGTTCACTTTTGAGCGCGCCCGGAATCCTGCTATCGCTCCCCGGCTGGTCGCACTGCTCCGTCATATCACTTCGGTAACCGCGGAAGGGGAACGCCGGGTGGTGTTCCGCTACTCTCGGGCCTACCCCGAACAACTCTACGACGCAACCTTCCATGCGGCTCCACTGCCGGCGCACCTGCTGGACTCCATGCCCCCAGAAGGGGTGGCTCGATCCTCGTTCGTCAGCCAGCCGGTGGGCAGCGGGCCTTACCGCCTGGTGCGAAATGTACCGGGACAGTTTGTGGAGTTGGGGGCCAACGAGCGTTTCTTTCTCGGAAAGCCCAGCATCACGAGAGTCATTCTCCGAATCGCTTCGGACCCGGATGCCCGGCTCAATCTGCTACTGAGCGGTCAGGCCGACGCGATGGACAACGTGGTGCCTCCGCTGGACAATATGCGGCGGATTCAGGCCGACCCCACCCTGCGCCTGGTGCCGGTGCCCTCCAATACCGTGGGCTTCCTGCTCTTCAATCAGAAGGATCCGGGGAATCCATCCCAACCTCACCCTATTCTCTCTGATATCAGAGTGCGTCGTGCAATTACTCTCGGCCTTGACCGCCAGCTGCTGGTCCGCGCCGTCTTTGGTCCGTACGCCGAGGTGCCCTATGGGCCGGTCTCGCCCATTCTCTGGATCCGGCATGGCGCTCCGACGGCCGAGCGGCAGAACCTCGGTGAAGCACGACGACTACTGGCCCAGGCCGGCTGGAGCGATTCCGATGGCGATGGCGTGCTGGACCGAAATGGCGTTTCGCTGAGACTCGGCCTGGTGCTCCCCACTACCAGCGCCATTCGCCGCCAAATGGCCTTGCTGGTCCAGGAGCAGCTGCGCCAGCTCGGCATCGACATCGACGTGCAGCGACTCGAGTTTCCGGTCTGGATCGAGAGACGGAGTGGCGGAAAGTTCGACGTCGACCTGGCGGCGACCGTGCAGGATCCATCGCCATCGGGGCTATCTCAAGGGTGGACCTGCAGCGGCGGGTCCAATGCGGCAAAGTATTGCAATCCCCGGGTGGACTCTCTTATCGAGAGGGCGGTGCTCGGGCTGGGAAAACCAGATCCTCGACAGGCCTGGACCGACGTGCTCCGTCAGATCGAAGCCGACGCGCCGGCCGTATTCCTCTACGCTCCATCCTACGTGTACGCGGTTAAGCGTCGCTTCCGCAACGTGACGATCAGCCCTGCCTCGCCCTGGCAGCTGCTCCGAGAATGGTCGGTCGCGAACTGAGTGGTTGGCTGCTGCGGCGGGGATTACAAGCTGCGGCGGCCTTCGCGATTGCGCTCACGATCCTTTTCTTTCTCATGCGGGCCGCCCCCGGTGATCCCCTGTCGAGGATCAGCGAGGGACGGCCCCTCTCCCCTGCCGAAGTCGCCACCCTGCGGGCTCGCTATGGGCTGGATCAGCCGGTGACGCAGCAGTTTGTCTCGTTCGTCGGCGGCCTGCTGCGGGGCGATCTCGGCGTATCCATTGAATACGGCCGGCCGGTCACCGCGTTGTTGGCGGAGCGACTCCCGGCAACCGTTCTGCTCGGTGGCAGCGTCCTCCTGCTCAATTTCACGGTAGGACTCTGGCTGGGCGTACGCCAGGCGGTGCGACGAGGCAGACGAGAAGATCGCTGGCTCACGACGGCCTCTCTGATCGGCTACGCGATGCCCTCCTTCTGGCTGGGGCTCGTGTTGGCCTGGCTGGTTGGTATCCAACTGCGGCTCTTGCCGGCGGCCGGCATGCAGGACCCGCTCCTGAGCCTAGAGGCCAGCTTCGTCGAACGCTCGATCGACGTGCTCCGTCATCTGGTATTGCCGGCTCTGACCCTCAGCGTGGTGAGCATCGCGGCCACGATGCGGTATCAGCGCACCGCCATGCTGGAGGTGTTGCAGCTTCCTTTCATTACGACGGCCCGCGCCAAGGGGCTGCCGGACACCGTTGTGACCTGGCGTCATGCGTGGAGGAACGCACTGTTCCCCGTCATCACGTTGTTCGGGCTCTGGCTTCCGATCCTGGTAACGGGCTCAGTTTTCGTAGAATCAGTCTTTGCGTGGCCGGGCTTAGGCTCGCTCGCTGCGGCGGCCGTGTGGGGGCGTGACTATCCGCTCTTGATGGGCGCCTCGCTGCTGGTTGCGGCTCTGGTTGTCGCCGCGGGCTTTCTTACCGACGTTGCGTACGCCATGTTGGATCCGCGCGTGCGGCTGGCGTGATCCCATTGCTTGCTGTCC
Organism: Gemmatimonadales bacterium; assembly: GCA_025929805.1. GTDB lineage: Bacteria > Gemmatimonadota > Gemmatimonadetes > Gemmatimonadales > GWC2-71-9 > CAVVWJ01. Next base: position 4,500 of record JAICPP010000056.1, read on the forward strand.
TGCGAAGCGCCTGGCGCAAGCCACGTGGCCGCGCGGGCGCCGTGCTGCTGCTCGTAGTAATCCTTGCGGCCTTGGTTGGCCCCTGGTTTTTGCCGGATCCTCTGGCGCAACCGGACATCCTTCAAGGAAGCCTTCCTCCCGGACCGGGTCATCCCTTCGGCACTGACCAGCTCAACCGCGACGTCCTGGCGCGAGTGGTCGCAGGTGCTCGGGTTTCCCTCAGTGTGGCATTCCTGGCCGTGATGCTCTCCGCCACTCTGGGTGCCGCAGTGGGATTGTTGGCCGGTTACTGGGGCGGCACCGTGGATTCAGCGCTCATGCGACTGGTGGATGGTGCGCTCGCCATTCCCCGCCTCTTCATCCTTCTACTGGTGCTCGCCGCCTGGGAACGTGTACCGCTGGCCGCCCTGATATTCCTTATTGGAGCAACCGGGTGGTTCGCCACCAGCAGACTGGTGCGAGCCGAAGTGCTCCGGTTGCGGGAGGAGGGTTACGTCCATGCCGCAGAGGCGCTGGGAGCTCGACGGGTCCACGTTATCTTGAGACACCTCCTCCCCAACGCGGCGGGCCCCTTATTGGTGGCAGCAACACTGGCGATAGGAGACGTCATCCTTCTCGAGGCGGGCCTCTCCTTTCTGGGACTCGGCGTACAACCACCCGCTCCTTCCTGGGGCGGCATGGTCCTGGATTCGAAGGAGGTGCTGGTGAGCGCGCCGTGGGTCAGCATCTTTCCCGGGCTGGCCATCGTGATCACGGTCCTTTCGGCCAACCTGTTCGGCGAAGCGCTGCGCGACGCCGTCGACCCCCGAAGCGCATGAGCCGAGTGCTTGAAGTTGAGAATCTCAAAATCTCTTTCCCCGGGGGCGACCATACCCGCGTCTATCCGGTAGACGGAGTCAGCTTCCAGCTGGAGCGGGGACAGACCCTGGCGTTGGTGGGCGAGTCGGGATGCGGCAAGAGTCTGACGAGCCTTGCTCTGCTTCAACTAGTACCTCCACCTGGCCGCATCGAGACCGGGAGCGTCATACGCCTGGGCGATACCGACGTGCTCGCCCTGCAGGGCGAGGCGCTCCGCCGCATCCGTGGGCGCCGGATCGGCATGATCTTTCAGGATCCGATGACGAGTCTCAACCCGGTGTTTACGGTGGAGGATCAGATCGTCGAGGGTATTCTGGCTCACTTCAAGATGGCTCGGGCAAAGGCGCGGGAGCGGGCACTTCAGCTGCTACAGGAAGTGGGGATTCCGGATCCCGAGCAGCGGCTCAAAGCCTACCCGCATCAGTTGAGTGGCGGCATGCGGCAGCGGGTGATGATTGCCATCGCATTGGCGGCCGAGCCCGAGATCCTGGTGGCCGACGAGCCCACCACCGCACTGGATGTCACGGTACAGGCCCAAATCCTGGAAGTGCTCGACCGACTCCGGACGAGCCGGGGCATGGCCGTCCTGCTGATCACCCACGATCTCGGGATCGTTGCCGGACGGGCGGACCGGGTGGCGGTGATGTACGCTGGTCAGATCATCGAGGAGACCTCCACTGGCAGATTGTTCGCCAACCCATCCCACCCATATACGCAGGGACTTTTCGCTTCAGTACCGCGCATTACAGGGCCGCTCAAGCGACTGAACCCCATCCGCGGGAGCGTACCGGCCCCCGCGGCTTGGCCCAGCGGCTGCCGTTTCCGACCTCGCTGTCCCAAGGCCTTCGATAAGAGCGAGCTGGAGCCACCACTCCTGCCGGTTGAGCCCGATCACCTGATGCGGTGTTGGTTGGCGGAACAGCAGGGGGCAGGGACCAGGCAGGAACCGGGAACCAAATCATGAGTTCAATCCCACCTGGTTCCCGGTTCCCGGTTCCCGGTTCCGCTCAGAACCAGCGGGACTCGCTGCTCTCCGTCCGCGACCTCATCAAGCACTATCAATCCGGCGGGCTATTTGGCCGGGCAGCTCCGCCAGTCCGCGCCGTGGATGGAGTCTCCTTCGAGGTCGCGCCCGGGGAGACGCTCGCGCTGGTGGGAGAGTCAGGGTGTGGCAAGTCATCGGTGGGACGCACGATCTTACGGCTGCAAGAGCCTACCAGTGGTCAGGCGCTGTTCGAGGGTGTGGATGTTTTTTCCCTCGATCGTGCCGCCCTGCGCGCTCTGCGCCGCCGGATGCAAATCATCTTTCAGGACCCTTACAGCTCACTGAACCCTCGGATGACGGTCGGGTCGGCCATTGCCGAAGGCATCGAGATCCACCACCTCGCCCCGCGCCAGGAGATCCCCGCCAGGGTGAGTGCGTTACTGGAGGAGGTGGGGTTGGATCCGGCATACGCCCGGCGTTATCCCCACGAATTTTCAGGCGGCCAGCGTCAGCGCATCGGCATCGCGCGGGCGCTCGCGGTCCAGCCCGCCTTCATCGTGTGCGATGAGCCGGTGTCTGCGCTGGATGTATCAGTGCAGGCGCAGGTACTCAACCTCTTATCGGATCTCCAGCAGCATCGTGGGCTCTCCTATCTCTTCATCGCGCATGACCTCGCGGTGGTGCGACAGATTGCGCATCGCATAGCGGTGATGTATCTCGGCCGGATCGTCGAGGAAGGGGCAACCGGCCAACTGCTCTCCAATCCCCGCCACCCCTATACGGTTGCCTTGCTCTCCGCTGTTCCGGAGCCCGATCCGGGTGCCCGCCGCTCGCGCATTGTTCTGGGTGGTGACCTGCCGAGCCCCTCGAACCCGCCTCCGGGGTGTCCCTTTCACACTCGCTGCTTTCACCCGTTGAAAAACGAGCGGTGCCGTACGGAGGTGCCGCTTCTCCGGCCGATTCAGGGAACCGTGGCTGCGTGTCACTATGCCGAGAGTACTCCTCAGCCCGAACAGGCTGGAGCCGCCTGAGAGCTGGTGATCGCCCTCACTGCCGGGCTCGCTGGAGCCCTCGATGTTGCCTTGGTTGCTGATCCAACTCGAACCTCGAGGGCGACATGACCGATAAACGAGACCTGGCGACCAAAGGCGTCAAGGACCAGCTCAAAGGCGCAGCCAAGCAGGTAGAGGGCAGGGTGCGCAGCACGGTTGGGGGCGCTACGGGTGATACCGGGGAGCAGTTGAAGGGCAAAGGACAGGAGATCAAGGGCAAGGCTCAGCAGAGCTGGGGCAAGGCCAAACAGGATGCGGATCCCCAGCCCGGCGTGGATGAGGAGTGATGGGGTAGGCGGGTAAGGGGGGTAGCGGGTAAGCACCAGAACAATGAGGGGGCCGTAGCTCGGTAAAGCTTCGGCCCCTTCAACTCATCTCGCTTACCCACTTACCCCTTACCCCCTTACCCGCCTACCTCCCCAGCCTCCGTGAGCTCCTCGCGCAGACGCTTGAGCGCCTGACTGCGAATCTGGGAGACCCTCGACTCACTAACCTGCAGAACCTCGCCGACCTGCCTCAGGTTCAGCTCTTCATAGTAGTACAGAGCCAAAACCCGGCGTTGCTGCTCGGGAAGCCGGGAAATCAGCTGCCGCAGGTGTGCAACGTGCTCCGACTCGACCAGCTTCTGGGTCGGCAGCGTGACCGATGGATCGGCATGGGTTTCCGCGTCACGCGAGAACCGGCGGCCGTGCGAAGGACGGGGAGACTCGGCCTCCGCATATACCCCTACGGCATCCTTCCACTTCCAGTAGGTCGCGAGACTGATCCCGAGGTGGTCGGCGACTTCCTTAGGACTGGGAGCGCGCCCCAACCGACCTTCCAGTGCTGCAGCGATAGCCTCGATCCTTCTCCGCTTTACTCGGACCGAGCGTGGCGTCGAATCTCTGCTGCGCAAGTCATCGAGAATAGCCCCCCGAATCCGAAGCACCGCATAGGTGCTGAAGGCCAACCCTCTGGAAAGATCGAAACTATCCAGGGCTTTCATGAGACCGAGGGCACCGGCGCTGACCAGCTCGCCGAGCTCCACCGAAGGGATCCGCCGAGAGACTTCTCGGGCAACATGATGGACCAGACCGAGATGGCGGACCAGCAGTTGCGCGCGCGCATCCGGATCGCCGGCGGAACGGTATCGAGCCCAGAGCGCCTCACTACGATCTTCGGTCTGGGCGACGGGAATCGCGGTCACGACAGGAGCCCCGCGATCGCAGGAGTGACAGACATCGGAATGTCCCTAGCCGAATGTGGTTGGGGGCAGAGCGCCGCAGTGTTCGGATGCTATCCGGACCGAGGATCGCCCTTGCGATTGTTGGGGTGAGGTGAAGGCAACGGCTGTACCACCAGTGCCGGGGAATGCAGTGGCGCAGGTGCAATCCCTTGCAGCCGCTTCCAACCGATTACTGATTCTAGAGTTAGGGAAGTGCTCGGAGGAATTCGCAGCCCCGCCAGCTACCGCTGGTGCGTGGCACGGGTGGCAGCGAAGAGCAGAAGGCCGCAAGAAACGGCCAAAGTCCCCGGCAAGTTGCAGGATCTAGAGACTCAGCTCTTTGCCGCGCTCATCGTCCACGAAGACCAGGGCGGCACCGCGCTCGACGACTGCGGAGAGAGCCAGGTGCACGTCCGGGGCCAAGACAGTTCCGATCATGCTATGCATTCGCTCGACCGCCAACTCGGGGGTCAGCTGCTCTCGATAGGGTCGCGCGGTGGCAAGTGCGTCGTAGATCTCCGCTGCCCCAATGAGCCGTGCCCCCCAGGGGATGACCTCGCCCGCAAGACCGTCCGGATATCCGGTACCATCCCACCGCTCGTGATGTCCCCGAACGAATCCGCTTACGCTACTGAGATGGGGCAAGGGAGCCAGGATATCGGAGCCCACAATGGTGTGTCGCTTCATTGCCTCGAACTCGAGCGCGGTGAGAGGGCCCTCCTTCGACATCAGCCCCTCGGGCACCGCGATCATTCCGATGTCATGGAGCAGTCCAGCCTGGCGCACCTGCTCGATTTCTTCATCGCTCCGCCGGATCTCGGCCGCTATCGAGGCAGCCAACTGCGCTACCCGAAGCGAATGCCCCGCGAACCAAGGGTCCCGAGCTTCCACCACTGCAACCAGAGCCTCGAGCGTGGCCACCGTCAATCCTTTGACTTTGGCTCGCTCACGCGCGAGCTCAGCGCCGAGGTTGACGACTTCCTCCTTGAGGAGCCGGGTGATTCCGCGTTCCCGGACTACCTCCGCGCGGCGGCGCAGCGCCCGCTGCAAGGCAGCCTCCAGCCGAGCGAGGTCGATCGGCTTGGGCAGGTAGTCCACCGCGCCGTACTGGAGGTAGTGCACGGCGTCATCCACAGCGGTGCTCGTGCTCGATACCAGAATTGCCAGGTTGGGATCCCGTTCGAGCGATCGGGAGAGGAGCTCGCCGGCCGGAGTACCAAACAAGCCAGAGTCGGCGAGCATGCAGGAGAGCTTCTGCCGGGCCAGTATCCCGAGCGCCTCCTGGCCCGAGCTTGCCGTCAGCACCTCATAGCCCCGGTGGGCCAGGTAGCTCTCGATCGCCTCTCGCGTGGCGGAATCGTCATCAACCACCAGGATACGATCGGGGACTCTGACCGTCAGCATCACTTTCCTCGTGAAGCCCTGATCGCCGTGAGGGTGGGTAGCCGGCGTGGGTGGGCGCCCGGAGACTGTCACAAGGATCGGATCGTGAAACGATTTCTTGAGTTACATTTAAGGCGCGGTGGTCGGGCACTGGTCAGTGCGGAGGCGCGGAGTTACAATCAGGACGAGGCGCAGTTCGGAACGGCGACGCGAGGTAAAGATTCCTTCGCACGGAACCGAAAACTCACCGGTATCACACCAGACGGGTTTGCTGCCACTAGCCCAGGTCGCGGGCCCGAGTTCGGAGAGTCGAGCGTGGCGAATCCCAATCAGCCCCGTACTTCTTCAGACAGCCTCGAAGCCGATCGGCTCCGGGTCATCGAGCAGCGTCTCCAGGACCACTTCTATGAAGTCCCCCCGGCATCCGAGCAGATTGCCGCTTCCGTGCTGGCGGACTTGAGAAACCCCGAGCAAAGCGCTTCGACACTTCCCCGTTAAAAGCGTGGTTGAACAGCGGCAGCTCATCTCCAGCGGAACCCCCTGGGAGCCCATCGTCGGGTACTCCCGCGCCGTTCGAGCCGGGAAATGGGTTCATGTCTCCGGGACAACCGCGACTGGCCCGGACGGCAGAATCGTGGGCGAGAGCGATCCCTACAAGCAGACCGTTCAGGCGCTTCGGAATATCGAGCAGGCCCTCCACGCCGCCGGATCTTCGCTGGCCGATGTCGTCCGAACCCGCATGTTCGTGACCAACATCGATCATTGGGAAGCGATCGGCCGCGCCCACGGCGAGTTCTTCCGGGACGTGCGCCCTGCGGCAACCATGGTGGAGGTGAATCGCTTGATCGCTCCCGAGATGCTGGTGGAGATCGAGGTCGAGGCGATAATGCCGTGAGCTCGGGACAAAGGTTCACCCAGGTCGACGCCTTTACCAGCCGGCCATACGCCGGCAATCCTGCCGCTGTTTGCGTGCTCTCCTCTCCTGCTGATCCCCTCTGGATGCAACAAGTCGCCCGGGAAATGAACCTCGCCGAGACGGCATTTCTGATCCGCCGGCCAGACGGGTATAGCCTTCGGTGGTTTACCCCTACAACAGAAGTAGATCTCTGCGGTCACGCGACGCTGGCGAGCGCCCACGTACTTTGGGAGGACGGTCATTTGCCTCCGGATCAGCCGGTTTCCTTCCACACCCGCAGCGGGATACTGACTGCCACCAAGGAGCGGGATCTCATCTGGCTGGACTTCCCCGCAACCCCCCCAGAGCCGGCTCTCCTGGATGACAGAGTCTCGCGGAGCGTGGATAGCCCCATCCATTATGTGGGCCGCACCTCTTTCGATTATCTGATCGAGCTCGAGTCAGAATCCCGCGTCCGCGAGTTAGTTCCAGACCTTGGCGCCCTAGCTCTGCTCCCGGTCCGAGGCGTGATTGTCACCGCCCGCTCTCAGGGTGGCGATTACGATTTTGTCTCGAGGTTCTTTGCTCCCCAATCGGGAGTGGCCGAGGACCCGGTGACGGGTTCGGCGCACTGCGGACTGGGGCCATTCTGGGGAGCGCGTTTGAGGAAGAACCAACTAATTGGCTATCAGGCTTCAGCTCGAGGCGGGACCGTGATGGTGCGTCTGGAGGGAAACCGGGTCCGGCTTGGTGGCCAGGCGGTGACGGTTCTCCGGGGCGAACTGCTCCATTAACGACCTTCCAATCGATCCGGTTGCCGCCTTCGGAGCACTCGACCTGCGAGTGGGCCGCATCGTCCGAGCCCTGCCCAACGAACGGGCCCACAAGCCTTCCTACAAGCTGTGGATCGACTTCGGGCCCCTGGGTGAGAAGACCTCCAATGCACAACTCCGTGCGTTATACCGCGCCGACGAGTTGGTGGGACGCCTGATAATCGCAGCGGTGAACCTGGGACCTCGCCGCATCGCGGGCTTTACGTCCGAGGTCTTGGTCCTGGGCCTGCCCAACGAAACCGGCAACGTGGTGCTGCTCGGCGTGGAGCGAGAGGTGCCTCTGGGCGGCAGGGTATACTAGGAGCCGAGGCGCTGCTTCCTACTCACCTCTCGGCAAATCGGCGAGAGCCGGCCGAACGACCAAACCCGTCACCGCGCCGTCCTTGGCCAGGCTCCACTCGATCAGCATCCGTTGCCGCGATTTGTCGAATGACGCGGTGCGGCTGTAGACCTTGAACGGCTCCGCATCATTGACCTGTTCGTCGACCTTGCCCTGCTCCGTTCCCAGGTGCTTGACCGCGCGGCTGGCGAAGTTGGCCAGGTCGGCCACGCTGCCGAACGTTTGTCGCATTTCGGGAGAAAACCGGTCCCACAGCTTGTGGTATTCGCTTTCGTACAGCCAGGCTGTATAGGTCCGGCCTTCGCGGATGAGCTCGGCTTGCTCTCCCTGGGGTGTGCAAGCCAAGGCCCCCAAGACCGCCACCAGTCCCCATGCACGTGCGCCCATCATCAGTCCTCGATATTCTTCGGCCGGACCGGCCAATGGAGAAGTCATGCGCGTGTACATCTCGGTTGACATGGAAGGAATCGCCGGTGTCGTCCATGAGCATCAGACCGATCCCATCGATCCCCGTCACGCGGGAGAGTATAACAGGTTCCGCCGGTTGATGACGAATGAGGCGAACGCGGCGATTGCGGGCGCCCTGGAGGCTGGCGCCAAGCAGATAGTGGTCAACGACAGCCACTGGGAGATGCGCAATCTCCTCGCCGAGGAGCTCGATCCAGCCGCCCAGCTGGTGAGCGGCGGCCCCAAGCGGTTGTCGATGGTGGAGGGAATCGATTCGGGATACGACGTGGCGATGTTTATCGGCTACCATGCCATGGCCGGGACCCGTCATGCGATCATCGACCACACCTACACCAGCAGAGTCTATCAGGCCCGGATCAACGGCACCCCGGTGGGAGAGCTGGCACTCAACGCCGCAATGGCGGGTGTACACGGCGTGGCGGTCGGGCTGGTGAGCGGAGATCAGGCGCTGGCAGCGGAGGCCAAGGCGCTGCTCGGCGCGGGCGTGGAGGCCGTGATCGTCAAGGAGGCTGTCGGGCGGTTTGCGGCGCGGAGTCTGGCGCCACCAGTAGCGTGCGAGCGGATTCGCAGGGCTGCAGCGGTGGCTCTGCAACGCAAGCATGCGCCGTTCACCTTCGCAGCACCGATCGAGCTGGAAGTGGATTTCATCGTGAGCCAAATGGCCGATATGGCCGAGCTGGTACCGGGATCAACCCGAGTCGGGGGACGAACCGTGAGCTATGCCGGCGAAGATTATAATGACCTATTTCGTGCTTGGCGGGCGATGTACAACCTGGCCGGAGTCGAGTAGGGGATGAAGAGTTCGATCGAGCTCCCGGAGCCGCTGGACTCCCCGTGCGGCGGCGACGCCTTCTAATCGGGTTCGGCATCGCTGGAATCACCGCCGCTGCCGCTGCGGCGCTCTGGTCACCACCCGCCTGGCTGGTGAACCTCCTCCCGGTGCTCTTTCCCGGATGCCTTTATCAAGTGCCAACTACCGCGCCACTGGTCGCGCTCACCATCGACGACGGACCGGATCCCGCAACCACGCCGCTTCTGCTCGCGGAGCTGGGCCGCCACCAGGCGGGTGCCACGTTCTTCTTGATCTCCGAAAGAGTCAGTGGACACGAGGCTCTGGTCCGGCACCTGGTCACCGCCGGTCACGAACTGGGCAATCACCTCAGCCGGGATGAACCCAGCATCAGCCTGAGCTCCGGGGACTTCGAAAAAGACCTGCTCAGAGCTCATCGCACCCTGGCTCAGTTTGGCCCCGTGAAGTGGGCCCGCCCCGGCTCCGGCCGGTACTCTCGCTCCATGATCACGATCATGCGCCGCCATGGATACCGCTGCGCGCTTGGGTCGGTATACCCTTATGACGCCCTGCTGCCGTCAGCCAGGTTCGCCAGCGCGTTCATTCTGCGGAATGCCGGTCCGGGTGCCATCGTCATTCTGCATGATGGTGGACAGCGCGGGTTCCGCTCGGCCAGGGTGCTGCGGAACCTTCTGCCGGAATTGCGGAGGCGGGGTTTTCAGGTGGTCACCTTGAGCCAGATGGTGGCGAGAGCGAATACCCGCCGCACGGCATACCTTGGTCCATAGCCATACCGGAGAGGCTGCTTGTGACCATTCCTTCCGTCGTTGTTGGGTTGACAGCTGCAGCGTTCGCCGGTTTCGGGGTCGCCTCGACGTTCTGGCCCGCGACGATGGCCCAGCTGACCGATATCCAACTACCCACTGCCACGGCTAGGATTGATTTTGCGGCTACCTACGGCGGGTTCGAGCTGGGGTTCGCGACGTTTCTCCTGCTGAGTCTTCGCCGACGGACATGGCTCGAGAGCGGGCTGTGGGCCGGCGTGCTGTCGTTGGGTGGATTCGCTGCCGTCCGACTGATCAGTCTCGCCGTCAGCCATGTACCGGTACGACCGGTGATCTTCTTGGCGCTGGCTCTGGAACTGCTCGGCGTTCTGCTGAACCTATGGGGTCTGTGGGCTATGCGCCGGTGGCCGGGATCAGCCTAGAGGAGTTCACCATGCCAGGGTTGAGTGCAATTGGCGTGTGCATTATCGGGTGCTTGGTCCAGTGATGGCGTGCGCCAGCCTGGCTTGTGCCTCCATCAAATGAATCGGAGACACTCCCTCCAGCGCCGATTCTCCTGCGCTGGCCGGACCCGGCCTTCTTGCCGGATCGCCAATGCCGTGGGAGCTACGCGGTGGACGATCTGCAGCGCTATCTCCCTGACCGCGGCGAGCGTGGGCGGGGGACGCCTGGCTGAGTTGATCATGCGAGGGGTGGCGGTGCCTCGCGGCGCAGTGCTCTTGACCCTGTCCACACCCCGCTGATCTCACTCTTTTCCGCGAGGAAGCCGTGTTGACCGACTCGTTCGATCTCCTGGTTGGGGTAGGCCTCGGACTGCTGATCGCCTGGGCGTACCTGCTGGGATGGAAGGCGCGCTACACGGCAACGATTCGTGAAGATGCGGTTCGACGCAGCCTGGCCGTCACCGCCGGCAAGGTCCACGAGCAGCTCCTCCCCTACCTACCAACGTTCCCCTACAATCCCAAGGATGTCCGATTTCTGGGTAGCCCCGTCGACCTGGTGATCTTTGATGGCCTGGCAGAGGGCCGAGTGCGGCGAGTCGTGTTCGTCGAGGTGAAGACAGGAGGTGCGGGGTTGAGTGCCCGCGAGCGTGACATTCGCGAGGCCGTTCAGAAC
>JAICPP010000151.1 GCA_025929805.1 Gemmatimonadales bacterium
CCCCGAGAGTCCTTCCCTGGGACACCATTTGAGATCGGCGCCAGCCCAATCACCTCGATCGTGATAGATGAGACCGAGACCTACGTTACACTCTCAAGCGGGTACACAACGTTCCCCGCACCAGCAGGCGATTTCACGTTTAAGACGGTTACGTTCTCTGGCTTCGAAGACGTGACAGAGGTATATATCACGATGCGGGGTGCTGCGGACTGGAGGAACATCGTACTTACACAGTGATCCCAGAGGTACGAGTCCGCCAGCCTCGTCTGCATAGACAGGAGCAGCTCCGGCGGCGACGTTGAGGCGTAGTAGTGCATTCCGGTACGCGGGAGGAGCTTCACGAGACTTTTTGATCCTGAGCTCGCTGATAGCTCCGTGCATAGGGCGGCTCTGTGGGCCGCCCTCTCTTACTCTGATTCCAGAGACATGGGCTCAGGCTTACCTCTGGGGTCGAGTCGTTATTTTGCGAACAGGCAAGGAAGAGGTTCGCATCGGTCCAATTGCAGGTCACTCATGTCTTTGTATGCCACTATCCTAACTCTACTGCTGGCATTTACGTATTCGATGGTTCCGCCCGCAGTGCTCGGACAATCTTTGACTTCCGACACGACACCAGCGGATACGCAGCGGACTGAGGCCGACAGCGCCTGGGTGAGCGGGGTCTATCACGCAGCAGATACAACAGCTCAGCGTGACACGGCATCCGGGGTCGATACCACTCGAGCGATCTCGGATACGATCCTAGGCGGCGTGGCCGATACCAACGCAACCTCGTTGGATACCACCGGCACGGCGGGACCCGACAGCGTCCCAGATACGACTGCCGCTGTGGGACGGGATACCTCCACACTTGGAGCGTCCGATACTGCCCGGGCTCGAAGGACCGATACCGCCAGAGCGGTTGCCGCGCCGGCTGACAGCATCCTGAGTGCCGCCTGCGATGGCGTAGCGGGAGCTTCCATCGCCCGGGACTTGCTAGTGATCGTATTTGCCCCGAAGACCAGTGCGAAAGAGCGCGCCGCCGTGGCCGGGTCGGTGGGTGGCAAACTGCTGGGCCGGGTGATGGGAGAGCCGGGTGCCCACTACCTTGGCCTGCCCCCCGGTAGTGAAGAACCGGCCCTCAGAGCCGCCGCCGATCGGCTGATCCGGCGGGCCCAGGTCCGCCAGGTGGGATCCCGCTCCTGCCCATCGGCTACTGGGACCTGACCGGCCCGAGTACACTCCTCTCGATTCCTTTCACTATTTGGACTGACTCACCGGCGGGCCGGCACCCCGGCACCAGCATGGCGCCCAATATGGCGGCCAGGACGAAGCCAAGACTGCGTGGGCTGGACAGCATACACCCCCCCGTCGATTCGTTCGGCAACCCGACTGGCCTGGCTGGCACTCCTGCGCCGGCGGTAGCCTCGTAGCTTTGCGTCCCCGCCTTTCAGCGGGTTTGCCTTTGTCGCGACCCTCACGCGGAGGGGTGCGATCCTGCCGATCAGTTAGAGCAAACCTGCGCGATTTCTAGGTCAAAGTATCGGTGAGCAGGGCGAGAATCCGAAGCAGAGCGGAGGGGAGCTCTCCGGTGGATCGCTCAGCGTCCGGCCAGGTAGGCCCGAGCCAACTCCGCATAGAACGCCCGGGCTGCGGTGACCTCGGGTAGATCCACATACTCATCGGCGGTATGGGACCGCCGACTGGTGCCGGGCCCACACTTGAACGCGTCACGCTCGGCGAAGAAGACCCAATCGGAACAGGTGGGGCTCCCGAAATGCTCGGCTCCGGGCCGGAGTCTCGACGCGGTAGCGAGCAAGCGGGAGTCCTCGGGAGTCTCGCAGGGCACCAGCCGGCGCGAAGTCACGATGACGTTCGAAGCGAGAGCCTGGCGAAGCTCCTCCGCCAGCTCCTCGTGATTCCAATCCGGAGTGCTGCGGACATCAAGCACCGCGCGAGCAACCGGCGGAGTGACGTTCCGACCCACTCCCGATTCCAACATTGTCGGTGTGGCGGTGGCCCGCCCCAGAATGGGGTGAGTTCGGCTCTCGAACAGGTTCTCGAGTTTCAATAGGTCACGGGCCAGGACCAGGACTGCATTGGTGAAATCACCGTTGCCGGAAGCATAGCCGGCGTGCCGCTGCTCCCCCTGGGCAACGAGATCCACCATGAGGAGTCCGCGCTGGGCAATGGCAAAATCGAGGTTGGTGGGCTCTCCGATGACCGCGGCGTCTATCTCCCCGGCCTTCTCGATCGCCGAAGGCATGGTCGTGTTCCTGGTCTCCTCGCCGAACCCGAACAGCAGGACCAACCGGCCGGCATCCATCCCACCACTGTCCACCAGGTCCTTGGCGGCATAGAGCATCGCGGCCACCGACGCCTTGGCGTCTCCGGATCCCCGGCCGTACAAACGGATGCCTTCGATGACCGGAACAAAAGGATCGCGAGTCCACCCCGGACCAGCCGACACAACGTCGAGGTGGGATGCAAAGGCTAACGTGGGCCCGACCCCCCAGCCCCGCACCTCCACCCGGATTCCATCGCTATCCCGCACTACGTCCAGGCCCCAGCGGCGAGCGGTTGCCTCCAGAAAGTTTGCGATCTCCGCCTCCCCGCCGCTGACAGAGGGAATGGCAACCAGTTCCCGTAAGAGCTCGATCTCACCCGGCAAGGTCCACTCTCAGAAAGACGTGAACAGCGAACAGTGAACAGTGAACAGAACACTGAACCAGGTTCATCCCGTTCACGGTTTACGGTTCACCGTTCACGCGTTTCCCCAATCAGCTCCAGCAGCACTGCGCGTTGCACATGAAGCCGGTTCTCGGCCTGATCCACCACGGCTGAGTTGGGCCCATCGAGAACCTGGTCGTCGATCTCCACGTTGCGACGTACCGGCAAACAATGCAGGACGACTCCCTTCCCTCCCCTGGTGGAACGCAGCCTCGAACGGGTGAGCTTCCAATCGCGGAGCCCCGCCCTCACCTCGGCCTCTTCGGCAGGCTTCCCGTAGAGCTTGACCGCTCCCCAGGAGCCGACGTAGACCGCGTCCGCACCCACCAGGGCGTCGTCGGGATCGTCATTGATATGCACGAACTCCCCTCCGGCCTGCTGCGCGGTCCTCCGGATCAACGCCGTATCCTCGGGATCGAGCTCATAGCCTTCCGGACGGGCAATCACGATCTCCATGCCCAGCCGAGCCGCGGCCAACGCGGCACTGACCGGCACGGCAGTAGGCAGAGCCCTGGGATGCCAGGCCCAGGTGACGACGAACCTCTTGCCCACCACCTGCCCCAACTTTTCTTGCAAGGTCAAGGCGTCGGCCAGCGCCTGACAGGGGTGCCGCCGGGCCGATTCGAGATTGATTACCGGTTTCTCGCATTGTTGGGCTACGTAGTTCATGACCGCATCCTGCCGAGCCGCCGCCCATTCGGTTCGGGGCGGACCAGAGCGAATCCCCAGGGCGTCGGCATAGCGATCGAGCACACGTACCGCATCGATCAGATGCTCGCCCGCCTCACCGTCCATCACCGCACCAAGCTCGGTCTCGGGGGTCCACCCTTCCTGACCTCGCTCGAGCACGAGCGTGTGCCCGCCGTGCAAGAACATGGCGGTTTGGAAGCTACTCCGGGTCGAAGGGCTCGGGGTCAGGAAGATCAGAGCCAGAACCTTCTTCTCCAGCCCGCCCGTGATCTCGCCCCGCTTTATCCGGGCGGTCAGCTGCAACAGCGCCTCGATCTGCTCCGGAGGCCAATCCTCCAGGGCAAGCAAGTCGCGCTTGCTCATGCTACCATTGCTCGGCCACTGCGGTGATGAGATCCGACAGGCTGAGGAGGTCTCTCAAATCCAGGGTTTCGACGGGGGAGTGGGAGTAGCGCAAGGGCCAGCCAATCGGTACATCCGGTACGCCATACGCAGCGAACACGGAGCCATCGTTGCCCCCGTTGGTGGTTCCTACCTGCAGCGGTATGCGGCGCTGGCCGGCCAGAGTCATCAAGGTATCCACGTGCGCCGGGTTGGTGACCGAGCTGTTGTCCAGCGCTCGAGCCACTGCGCCTTGCCCCAGCGGCGCTACCGCGAAGTTGCGAGGCTCCACCGGTGAATCCGCGCTGACAAAGGTATCGATGGCGTGCACCCGCCTGGTTCGAGCACCGAGCGCATTGGCCACAGCTTCCGCGCCCTCCAACCCGATCTCTTCCCGTACGCTCCAGACAAATATCACGGTATGGCGGACGGTGGAACGGGCCAACCGGCGCAAGGCGAGGAGTTGGGCCGTGGATCCAACCCGATCGTCGAGTGACCGTCCGGTGGCACGAGAATTGGCCAACCGAACGTACTCCTTGGGCATGGTCAATGTGTTTCCCACCCGGATTCCGAGCGCTTCGGTTGCCTGTCGCGAGATGGTACCTACATCGGCTCTGAGCTGTTTCGGTGTCCGCTGCGAGTCTGCTGCGGCCGCGTCTCGCGGCATGAACACGCCAGGCACTGTCCCCCGCCCGGTGTGTACCAGTGCGGGTTTTGCTTCCCACAGGGAGGGAAACAAGCCGCCCACCGGAACCAGGTCGAGTGAGCCGTCGTCTCTGATGTGGGCTACTCGAAATCCAACCTCGTCCAGATGGGCGATGAACACCACCACGGGGTCGCCCCGGCCAAGGGTAACCCACAGATTGCCCGCCGTATCGGTCTGGCGGCGGACACCCTCGGGCAGCTGCTGCTCGACCAGGGAGCGGACCGGTGCCTCCATTCCGGAGACCGCGTACGACTCGACCAGGCGTTCGAGGATACCTTCGGCCTCTCTGAGCCGGGTGACCTGGTCGCGCGCTCTCGCGGGACCCTGAGCGTGAAGCGCTGTGCTGGTGAGCAGGGAGCACAAGACCAGGAACGTCCTCACCGGTCACCCGCTATCCACCGGGCCACCGCTCGCTGCAGCGAGTCGGCGTCGGTTAAGGAAACCGTCTCCACAGCGGTCCCCACATACCTGACGGGCAGTGACCACTGCGCTATCTGCCCCAGGTTGCGGTACCGGCTCGAGCTCTCACTATCGGCAGCTCTCTGAATCGAACCAGGCGTACCTGGACGGCCGTCCAAGATCACGGTCTCGTCAAAGGCTTGGTCCGTCGCCGCCAAACCCGCCAGCCCGCGCTGGGATAGTCCCTGCTCCACCACAACTGCCGCCAGCATGGGAGGTATCAACTTCTTCCGCAGAGTCGCTTCTCGTATCGCCAGCAACATCGCTGCGCAGGCAGTCCGACGTCCGGCCATTGGGCCAGCGAGCAAGCCGTCTCCATAGAGGTGAGGCCGCTTGGCGAGGGTAACCGGTGCAGGCACGCGGATGCCTAGTCGCGCGGTCTGCGATCGCGAATCGGTGCCCACATCTACGTACGCGTCATCGACGCTGAAGGGGGCTTCGGCGACTGGTTCCCGGCCCCGGGTGAGGTGAATGGAGCGAACGGCGACGACGCCGGGTACGCCGCCCCGGGAACCCTGAATCGTGACTCGTTGACCCTCGATCTGCTGGTCGAACAGCCGCGATACCCGACCGGGCACCCGGCGCAGGGTGACGTATCCGTCTTCCTGAAGATTTCCGACCACGTATCCGGGCTCGTCCAACGGGCAGACGAGGAGCCGCCTGGCTTTACCGCCGCCGAGCTCGATTCGAGCGTTGCCGAATCGGTCCCGCCGTGCATCTGGAAACAGCCGGAGCACGGTATCTATGGCCGCGTGCTCGTAGCCGGTGACCGCGGAGAGTGAGACCAGGCGAGTGGCCAGCGTGCTGAGACCTTGCTGGCCCCAGGCCTGCCCTGCTCCGGCTAGCGCGAGTGCGACGCTGACGGCCAATGCAATTCGTGGTACCGGCAGCCAACGATGATTTGAGGAGTTCGGTTTCCGGCGTTCGAGCAAGAGGAGGGACCCCTCCCGATCGGTTGAACCGGATCGGAAGAGGTCCCTGGCATCGCTCGGAGCGAGTAGATCAGCTTCGGGAATCGCCAGCCGCTGCGGTTGATGCAACCCTGACGGCGTGGCCACCGGTACCAGTATCCAGATCGTAGAAGTAAAGCGCGGCACCGAATCCGGTTTCAGTCTCGGTTACTATCCCCCGGATCGAATTCAGGGCCTCCGTCAAAGTGGGAGAGAAGGCAAACTCGAGCGCGGAGGGCGCGGGCTCGCCATCCCTGGTCTCCGGGAGATAAACGGTGAGAAAGCGATCGACAATGACGGGGTGAATTTCTCGTTTCAGCGGGTGCGGCAGGCCGTGGCGACGTTCGATCTCAAACAGGAGGCGCTCAGCCACGAAGAGGCGCTCCTGTTCAATCGCTGCAGGAAGCATCACATAGTTCCTCACGGGATCAGCCGGCGGCCCTGGCGTGCCACCAGCATGGTGAATAGCGCGGGCGGCGCCAGACGCCCCTTCGATCAATATGAATCATTTGTAGCAATGCGAAAGCCCACTGCGACCCAGAAGAGAAGAAAGACCGAACTACGAGCGGGCGGTGCTTGCCTGCATCATCCAGCGCTCACCGGCCTCGAGATCTTCCCGGCTCAGACCGTGCCCCGAATTGCTCCAATGCATCGTTACCTCGGCACCAGCTCGCTCCAGTAGGTCAGCCAGGGCCTGACTCTGTTCTGGACTGACAATGGGGTCCTGCCTTCCTGCTGCTATCAGAACCCGAACCTCGTGCAGTGCGGGTAGGGGATCCGGCACCAGCGGCACCATGGGCCGAAACAGCAGTGCACCGCTGAGACTGCCCGGGTGAAGCAGGAGCACAGCGGCAGCAATGTTGGCTCCGTTGGAAAATCCCACCGCGACCGGGGGGCCGGGCAGAGCGTAGGTCTCTACCGCGCGAGCGATGAAGCTGGCGAGGAGTCCGGCTCGGAGCCTGAGGTCGTCCTGATCGAAGACTCCTTCTGCCAGCCGACGGAAGAAGCGCGGCATCCCGTTCTCCAGCACCTGGCCGCGGGGGCTCAGTAACGGCGCCACCGGAGCGAGAGCTCTACCCAGCGAAATGAGGTCGTCCTCACTGCCTCCGGTGCCGTGGAGCAGGAGCAGCGCCGGCGCTCCCGGCTGAGTACCCGGAACAAAGCGATGCACGAAGCCGAGCCCCCGCTCCGTCATGTGGCCCCCGGCGCGGGTGCATGGGGTAGTCTCAGTGGCGGCAGCACACGTTCAATCTCAAGCCGGCTCGCTTCGTACATGGGCGGAAGCTTCAAGTGGGTCCCCAATTCGGCCGCTGCTTCGTCTATGGTGAAGCCCGGCCCGTCAGTGGCGATCTCAAACAAGACGCCGCCCGGCTCCCGGAAGTACACGGAATGGAAGTATTGCCGGTCGATGACCGGAGTAATGCCTAATCCCCGGGCCTCGATCTCGGCGTGCTTTGCGACCTGCTCCTGGTCGTCGACGGCCCGGAAGGCAACGTGGTGAACTGTTCCCACTCCTCCGGAACCCCGCCAGAAACCAGCGGCTCGACGCAAACTGATGGTCGATCCGGCCCCCGCTCCGGGTGACTGAAATCGCAGAAGCCCGCCATCCTCACCGATTGGATAAAAGCTTAGAGTCTGCTGAAGAAGCTCATCCGTTCCGGCATCGCCGTCTTCCCAAATGGTGGCCCCGTGGACTCCCCGGATCATATGTTCCTGAGGCAATACACCCTCGGACCAGGGTGGGATGGCAGCCGCGCCCTGGGTGGCAACCAGCTCGAGCAGCAACCCGTCAGGGTCGCTCAAGCCCAGTACCTGTTCGTCAAAGCGGCGGCTGGGGCCTTCGAACTTGATCCCATGAGACAACAAACGTTCGATCCAGAACCCGAGGGAGGTCGCGGAGATTTCCAGCCCTATCGTCCCAATCTGGCCGGTGCCCTGGCGGCCGGGCATTCCACCAGGCCAGGGGAAAAAGGTAAGCAGTGATCCGGGTCGCCCGATCTCGTCCCCGTAGTAGAGGTGATAGCTCCCTGGATCGTCGAAGTTCACGGTGAGCTTCACCAGGCGAAGTCCCAGGATTCCGGCGTAGAAATCCAGATTCCGCTGGGGATCCCCGGCGATTGCGGTTATGTGATGAATACCCATCGTTCTCCTTGCGGTGCTACCGAGGCAAGGCGGGCTGGCGCCGCGCCGATTCAGCGAAAGTCGGTTCCATGTCTGAAGCTACACCAGTCGTGAAAGCGTCGCTGGGTGACAGATCGCCAGGGGGCTACTCCCCCCGGCTTGGCGTTTTCTCGGGAACGATGATGGTTGTCGGCGGCATCATCGGGTCCGGAATTTTTCTGAATCCC
>JAICPP010000125.1 GCA_025929805.1 Gemmatimonadales bacterium
CCATCGAGGCTGATATTTCCTGCGTCAGGCTCGAAGTACTGAGTGACCATCCGCATGGTGGTGGACTTCCCCGCCCCGTTCGGACCCAGGAAGCCGACCACCTGCCCCCGGTCGATGGTGAACGAGACGTCGTCCACGGCGGGTACACCGTTGAAGCGCTTCGTGACGCGCTCGAGTGTTAAAAGCGGCATAGCTCGTCAATGCATGAAGGTGAAATTTCGTTGCGGGAGATTCTAGAAAGCTGGGCAGGCCGCTTCAAGGGGGGCTAGTTCAGCACCGGGTCACCACGTGGCAGAGAGCGCCGTGCAGGCGCTCCCGACCTCTCAGAGCGCCAATTTCAAGCAGAAAGCTCCAGCCCACCAGCTCCGCCCCCAAGCTCCGCGTAAGCTGCCCCGCAGCTCGCGCCGTCCCCCCGGTGGCGAGCACATCATCCACGACCAGCACCCGGTCTCCCGGACTGAGGGCGTCGCGATGGGCCTCGAGCGCGTCACTCCCGTATTCCAGGTCGTAGGACTCGGTGGCTCGCTCCCACGGAAGTTTCCCCGGTTTCCGTGCCGGAGCGAACCCGGCTCCTAATACGGTAGCCACTGCGCCGCCCAGGATGAACCCGCGAGCTTCGATGCCCAACACATGGGTGACACCGGACCCTCGAAAGGGGCTGCACATGCCGGACACGACCTCTTTCAGCAGCCTTCCGTCCCGCAGCACCGGCGTGATGTCCTGAAACAGGATGCCTGCCTTGGGATAATCCGGAATGGCGCGGAGCGTAGCCTGAACCCGAGTTGCGAGCGAGGTCATATGATGTCGAAGCTCTTTCCGGCCGGCGCCGATACCGGCTCCGGCGAGCGTTCGACCCGCTCCACTTGTGCATTCGCCGGTCCGGCGCGCAGCAATTGCTCCAGGGCGGGTAACGCCTCGTCCGGTCCGCTCACCACCACCTCGACCCGACCATCCGGCAGGTTGCGGGCATATCCGGCCAGCCCCAGCGACCGGGCATGCCGCGCCACGAACCAGCGAAAGCCCACGCCTTGGACCATACCGGAGACCAGAAATCGGGTGCTCATGCAGGCCGGCTTCGCCAGCTACGAACGGCCTCGATCACGATCGGCAGCACGGATATGAGGATGATGGCAAGGATCACCAGGGTAAAGTTCTGCCGAACCGTGGGGATGTTGCCGAAGAAATATCCGCCTAGGACAAATAGTCCAACCCAGATTACTGCGCCCACGACGTTGTACGTGAGAAATTTGGGATAGCTCATTGCGCCTACCCCGGCAACGAAGGGAGCGAACGTGCGAATAATCGGAACGAAGCGCGCGAGAATGATGGTCTTCCCTCCATGTTTCTCATAGAAGGCATGAGTACGATCGAGGTACTCCTTCCTGAGAAACCTCACGTTCCCGCCAAAGGCGCGAGGACCGATGTACGCCCCCACCCAGTAGTTCACGGTATCACCCACGATGGCGGCGATGATCAGCAGTACTATCACCAGGTGCACGTCGAGTGCGCCCAGGGCCGCAAAGGTTCCCGCGGCAAACAGCAACGAGTCTCCCGGCAGGAAGGGCGTCACCACCAGGCCGGTCTCGCAGAAAACGATGAGAAACAGGATGAGGTGTGTCCAAACGCCGTACTCGGAGATCACCTGGCTCAGGTGGCGGTCCAGGTGCAGGAAGAAATCGATAAAGTGTGTTAGCAGGTCCAATCGAGGTCTCCTGGTTAGCCGTTGCTGAAGCCAAATTCGCCTAACAGCGGAACAAACCGGACATCACCAATCGTGCTGGTTCGGATCCCTAGGTCTCCCCGCTCGACCAGGGTGAGCGTCTGCGTCTCCCGATCGCCCAGGGGAATGACCATCCGTCCTCCAGTCGCAAGCTGCTCGATCAATGGCGCCGGCACGTCCGGCGAGGCTGCCGACACGAGGATCGCGTCGTAGGGAGCGAATGGCCGCCACCCCAACGTTCCATCGCCGACCAACACAGTCACGTTGCGGATGCCCGCCGCGGCCAGCGCGCCCTTTGCCTGCTGAGCCAGGTGAGGCACTCGCTCGACGCTGAACACCATGCTGGCAAGCAGGGCCAACAATGCGGTCTGATAGCCCGACCCGGTCCCGATCTCGAGCACCTTTTCCTTGCCGGTGAGCCCGATCAGCTCGAGGTACCTGGCCTGCACGAAAGGCTGAGAGATCGTCTGACCACTCCCGATGGGGAGGGCCACATCGTCGTAGGCGCGGTGCCTTACGCTTTCCGGCACGAACAGGTGGCGGGGCACCATCTGCACCGCCCGTAGCACGGCAAGGTCACGGATGCCCTTGCGTCGCAAAACCTCGACCAGCTGACCGCGGTACCCGCCGTAGCTGTCGCCCTGTCCTACCCCTCCAGTGACCATGCCCGAACCGTTTCCAGCAGCGAGTAGTTGGTCAGATCCATATGCAGAGGCGTAATCGAGATGAACCCTTCGGCCACCGCCAGATGGTCCGAGTTCTCGCCACCGGTCCAGGTGATGGTTCCACCGCCAATCCAGTAAATCTCCCGGCCCCAGGGATCTTTCATGCGGGTGAGCGACTCGGAAAAATAGCGGCTCCCCAATTTTGTCACCTGGATACCCTTTACCTCGGAGGCTGGTATCCGGGGGAGGTTGATGTTGAGCAGCATCTGTTCCGGGAAGTCCCGGACCTCGGTGATCCGGTGTACCAGTTCCACCAGCAGCTCGTGATACGTTGCCATGGTCTCCGGCTGATGGCCCGCGAAGGAGATGCCGATGCCAGGCACCCCGAGGGTTACCGCTTCCATGGCGGCGGCGACAGTCCCGGAGTAGAGGACGTCTTCCCCCATGTTGGGCCCGTGGTTGACGCCCGAGAACACGAAATCCGGCCGCTCCGGCATCAGGGCCTGTACCGCCAGCATCACGCAGTCCGTTGGCGTTCCGTCGATCTGCCAGCCTCCATCGGGACGGCGGGCCGGACGGAGGGGGCGATGGAGAGTAAGGGAGTGGGAGGTGCCGCTCTGCTCCCGGTCGGGCGCTACGACCGTGACGGTGCCAACTTGCCGGCAAACATCGGCGAGCAGCGCGAGGCCGGGAGCCAGGACGCCGTCGTCATTGGTCACCAGGATGTTCATGGTCGGGAACTGCGACGGTGAACGGTAGACGGGGGACCGGCGGGGACGGTCCGATTCACCGGGTTACTGCTCACTATTCACCATTCACGTCTTTCTTTGGAGGCGCCTTACCCTCGAGAATCCCGAGGACCTCCTGAATGCCTGCCGATAGATCCTGTACCGTCTCGGCCTCGAACGCGCGGCGTGCGGAGGTGCGGAGCTCGCCAGTGCGACGATATTGGTCGACCCGCTGCCGGGCCCCGTCGATGGTGAATTTCTCGGTATAGAGGAGGTGCTTCACCAGCGTGATGAGCTCCACCTCCCGCGCCTTGTAGACCCGGTTGCCCGAGCGATTCTTGGCCGGATTGAGGAAACGGAACTGGCTTTCCCAGTAGCGGAGAACGTGGGGTTTGAGGTCGGTGAGGGCACAGACCTCTCCGATCGAATAAAATTCCTGGACCGGCCGAGTGGCGCTTGTGGTTGTCATTTCCACTGCTCCGACTTGAGTTCCCGTGCCATGAGCTCGTCGATCCCATCGCGAGCCGGTTTGCCGCTGAACAGAACATCACAGACTTGCTGGATGATGGGAAGCTCCACGCCCTTACGCCTTCCCATCTCCGCCGCTGCCCTGGACGTGTTGGCCCCCTCCGCCACGCTCCGATGGGTGCCCTGATACTCCGCCAGGCTCCGGCCTTGTCCCAATGCCACACCCAATGCCCGATTGCGGCTGAGATCCCCTGTGGCTGTCAGGATGAGATCTCCCATTCCCGCGAGCCCCGCAAAGGTGAGCGGATTGGCGCCCATGGCGACTCCCAGCCGGGTGATCTCCGCCAAGCCTCGGGTGATGAGCGCGGCTCGCGGGTTATGGCCCATACCCAAGCCTTCCAGTATGCCTGCAGCTATGGCAATGACATTCTTCAGCGCACCCGCCAGTTCCACACCAGTCACGTCATTATGGGAATACACCCGGAAGCGCGGCGTGGCAAAGATGCGCTGAGCGTCGAGAGCTGTCGATTCGCGATGAGCGGCGGCCACGACCAGCGTAGGCTGCCCCTGACACACCTCGAGCGCAAAGCTGGGACCGGACAACGCGGCGAACCGGATTCCGGACAAGTACTCCTCGATCACCGCGGACATGAGAGCGAGCGAGTCGGTCTCGATTCCTTTGGTCGCACTCACCACCAGCGTCTCCGCCTCGATCCTCCCTTCGAGCTGGCGAATGACGCTGCGGACCGCGTGACTGGGAGCCGCCGATACGATGACCGGCGCTCCTGCCACCGCCTCCCGGGCATCGCCAAAAGCCCTGAGCGCTGGACTCAGTGGAACCCCCGCCAGGAACACCGGGTTCTCATGGTGTTGATTGATCGCCTCGACCACTTCGGATTCGTACGCCCAGATTCGTACAGTGTTTCCTTTAGCGGCCAGCAGATTCGCGAGCGTCGTGCCCCAGCTCCCGGCTCCCAGCACCGCAATCAGGGTCATGGACGCTGGGTGCCCGCAGCCCGCCTACCGAAACGACTTTCCGTCCCGTTGAGCAGCCGCTGGATGTTGTGCCGATGAAGCACGATGACGCCTGCCGCTACCACAACCACGATCCAGAACAACTCAGGCGTTCGAGGATGTTCCAGGAAATACACCGCCGCTGGGAGCACCGCGGCAGCGGTGATGCTTGCCAGTGAGACATAGCCGCTGAGCAGCAGGACCAGCCCCCAGACCAGGGCGGCGATGGCCAGCGGCAGGGGCGTTAACCCCAGCATCACCCCCGCAGCCGTCGCCACCCCTTTCCCCCCTTTGAAGCGGACGAATACCGAGAACACATGACCCAGGATGGCTGCGACCCCGCACGCCAGAGCAAAGAGCTCCGAGTGAGTAACCTGCGGGGCAAAGACAAGCACGGGGACCGCTCCTTTGGCAATGTCGAACAACGCCACTGGAATCGCATACTTCCAGCCGAGAACCCGGTACAGATTGGTCGCGCCCAGATTTCCACTCCCGTGCTGCCGCAGATCGATCTTTGCGAACAGCCGGCTGACTATATAGCTCGTGGGAACGGCGCCGAGCAGATAGGAGGCGAAAAGCCAGGCAGCCGCGCCTCCCATCAGCGGCGCGATCCTCGGCGGGTGAACTTGAGTCGGAGCGGTGATCCGGGGAACGGCCACGCCTGTCGAAAGCCGTGGACCAGGTATCGTTGATATGACTCCGGCACCTCCTCCGGCCGATTGCTCACGATGGCCAAGGTCGGAGGTGCGGTGCCGATCTGCGACGCGTACAGGAGCTTGACCTCCTCACCCGGTTTTTGCGGAGGAGCGTTCCGCTCGACCAACTCGGCCAACACTTTGTTGACCTCTGCAGTGGGAACGCGGAGCTCACGGCTATCGGCCACCTGAACGATCAGCTCGAGGACCTTTCGGACCCGTTGCCCCGTAAGTGCGGAGACATAGAGGAAAGGCACATACCGCAGGAAGGGCGCCTTGGCAACAAGCGCCTCCTGCCCTTGCCGAGCGGTGTTGGCGTCTTTCTCTTCGATCAAGTCCCACTTGTTTACCAGCACGATCAGGCCGGTGCCACGATCCCACGCCTGCGTTGCGATCCGAAGATCCTGATTGTGCATCCCCACCGTGGCATCAACCACCAGGACGCACACGTGGGCCCGCTCGATGGCGCGTTCCGTCCGTAGGGTGGAATAGAACTCCAGGTCATCTTCTACTTTAGCGCGTCGTCGTAAGCCTGCGGTATCAATGAACTTGAGCGTTTTACCCTGAAACCGCAAGACGCTGTCGATCGCATCCCGCGTGGTTCCCGGCTGGGGGGCTACGAGATGCCGCTCTTCGCCCAGAAGTCGGTTGATCAGGGAGGACTTCCCGACATTGGGGCGTCCCACCACCGCCACATTGATCGTCTCCTCGGCTTCCGCGGGATCGTAGGGAGGCAGTCGTTCGACCAGCGCGTCGAGCAGGTCACCGCTCCCCTTCCCCACTGCGGCGCTGACCCCGTGTGGGTCTCCGAAGCCCAGAGCGTAGAATGCGTACTGGTCGGTACTCTGCTCCAGATTGTCCAGCTTGTTGACCGCCAGCAGCACGGGACGATCTGCCTTTCGCAGACGATCGGCTATGGCTTGATCTACCGGGTTGAGCCCCTCGCGACCGTCCACCAGAAACAGGATCACGTCGGCCTCTGCCAGGGCGAACTCGACCTGACGACGGATAGCTCGATCCATCGAGTCTTCGGAGTCTGGAATCAGACCACCGGTGTCCACCAGCCAGAATCTCCGTCCCTGCCATTCAGCATCGCCAAAGTGGCGGTCCCGAGTGGTGCCGGGCCGTTCGGATACGATTGCTGGCCTGCCACCCAGAAGCCGGTTGAACAACGTAGACTTCCCGACGTTGGGCCGTCCCACGATGGCGACGGTGGGCTTGCTCACACTGAGACCGGTGACTGCAGGGCGTCCGCAAAGTCCATCGACGCCCGGAGCTCGAAAGGAGAGTCCACCTGGCACTGCTCCAGGCTCATGCTGTCGATGAAAAGTCCGTCTTCGTTGATCGCCTCGCCTGGCAGGAGCGCCAGGTCCAGCTCCCCCTGATTCCGGACTGCCCGCTGTATGGCGCTGCCGGGGAGAAGCCCGGCCGTCGTGACGCTGGGGCCGAAAAGCGAGTTTACGACCGGGATCAACACCAATTCGGCCCCGGTGGCTCGAGCGAGTGGCTCCAGGATCATGGGCATGAGCCGCCCCATAGCCGTCCCTGTGACGACACCGATGCGCTTCCCGGCCCACTCATGCATGTCGTTCCTGCTGCTCTCGATCCGCTGCTGCAGCCAGCGGACCGACCCCACCCCGTTCTCCACCTGATCAAAGCCGTCATAGATCTCAGCCGGGGGTAGCTCGACTTCCGCCCTGAGGTAAAGCTCGTCCGCGCCGAAAGCCCACGATATTCCCCGCTCCGCTCGGGCGATTTCGGCTCTGGCTTCAACCAGCACAATGGCGGCTCGGCACTCCTCGGGGGAGGGTTCCCGGACCAGGTGGTGCTTGGAAAATTCAGTAAGCCCTACGGGCACGACCGAGCATCCCAGGATTGCCGGCCCGAAGTCGTATAAGGCTCTCAAAGTCTGCTGCAACATCGGTCCATCATTCACCCCCGGGGACATCACGATCTGAGTGTGAAACTCGATGCCCTGCTCGGCGAACGAGCGGAGCTGAGGGAGGATGTCTGGAGCGGATGGATTTCTGAGCAGATACCGCCGGACTGTGGGGTCGGTCGCGTGCACGGAGACATACAGCGGGGAGAGCCGGTACTCGATGATCCGCTGGATGTCTTGTGCCTTCAGATTGGTCAGTGTCGCAAAGTTGCCGTAGCGGAATGAAAGCCGATAGTCGTCGTCGCGGATGTAGAGGACGTCCCGGAGCCCATCCGGTAGTCCGTCGACGAAGCAGAAATCACAGCGGTTCGCGCAACGCCGGATCCGGGGAGGCTCCAGTGATATACCGATCGGCTCACCGAGCGGCCGTTCGATGTCGAACTCGATCTCCTCACCGTCCGGATGGCGTACATGGAGCACGAACTGCTCGTCCGCCGTGAGAAATTCCCAGTCGAGGAAATCCTGTAGCTCTCGTCCATTGACCGAAAGCAGCTCGGTGCCCTCGCGCAGGCCCAGCTCGGCAGCGATAGAATGGGGTTGGACCGCAGTCACTCGAATCATCATGCACCAGCCGGAGTGGGCCCGGGAAAATCAGGTAAGATCTACCTCGAGGCCGGTAAATTCAACCATGCATCACTGCGTCCGACCCTGCCACGGTACCTTAGGAACTGCTTCCACCGGCAGGCATACATTCAGGGGCGATAAGACAAGGAGAAGCCGTCATGGGGATCAAGCTGAAGCGCCTGCAGGATCAGGTCATCGTCATTACCGGAGCCACCAGTGGTATCGGCCTCGCCACTGCCAGGCGAGCCGCCGAGCGTGGAGCACGCGTGGTGCTCTGTTCCCGCAACGAGCCCGAACTGCAGCAAACGGTCAGCCAGATCGAGCAGGCCGGCGGGACTGCTCGTTTCGTCGTCGCCGATGTGGCCAATCGGGCGGACATGGAGCGGCTGGCCGCCACTGCCGTCGAGGAGTTCGGCGGGCTGGATTCCTGGGTCAACAATGCCGGGGTCTCTTTCTATGGGCGGCTCACCGAGGTGGCCATCGAAGACATGCGACAAGTCTTCGAGGTGAACTTCTGGGGCACGGTTCATGGCACCCGTGCTGCGATCCCGCGGCTCCGCACCAGCGGGGGCGCGCTGATAAACATCGGCAGCATCGTGTCCGATCGAGCCATTCCCTTGCAGGGCGCGTACTCCGCATCGAAGCATGCCGTCAAAGGATTTACCGATGCACTGCGTATGGAGCTGGAGGAGGAGGGCGCACCGGTTTCCGTAACGCTGATCAAGCCCTCGACCATCGACACGCCCTACTTTCAGCACGCCAAGAACTACATGGATGTCGAGCCCAAGCCACCCGCCCCGGTCTACGCACCCGAGGTCGTGGCCAATGCGATTCTCCGGGCAGCCGAGCACCCCATCCGGGATATCACCATCGGCGGCGGCGGTCGTTTTATCACTGCATTGGGAACCGCGCTGCCGCGTTTCACCGACTTCTACATGGAGCGCTCGATGTTCAGCTCACAACGCTCCGACATACCGGCGCAGGGTCGGCCCGGCAACCTGTACCAGCCGGCTGCACAGGAAAACCAGGAGCGCGGAGACTATCGAGGGCATGTGATGGAGTCCAGCATGTATACTGAGGCGGCGTTCTCGCCGGCTAAGGCGCTGCTGGCTGCGGGGCTGGGCCTTGTGGTCTTCGCCGGAATACGCTCGCTGGCGCACTCCGACGAAGACTGAGGAGTTACTGAATCCGGATTATTTGTCCCGCAGATGGGACCCCATTCCGATTCAGGACGAACAACTGATAGAAGCCCGGTGGGGCCTTGAACGGATTATCCGGTGCGGTAACGTCAACACCAGTCGTCGTTCTGGTGAACTCCAGCGTGTTGGCGCGCTGGCCTTGGTCAAAGGCATGGGTCACGTTGCCCAGTCGGATCCAGCGCACATCAGTGATCTGGGCATGGTTCGGCGTCACCACGCTGAAGACCTGTCCATAAGCCACACTGGCAGGGGCCGAAGAGATGCTCGGCCGCGCACCTTTGAAGAGGTATGGGGGCGAGAAAATTTCATGGCTTCTCTCCGGCGGAA
>JAICPP010000143.1 GCA_025929805.1 Gemmatimonadales bacterium
CACATCGGCGTGATCGTCCGCCAGATGCTGCAGAAGCTTCGGGTCACTGATCCGGGCGACACCACCTTCCTCGAGGCGGAGTCGGTCGACAAGCTCACGTTCTACGATGAGAACGAGCGGGTCACCAAGCGGAAGAGCAAGCCGGCGACGGCGGAGCCGGTGCTGCTGGGCATCACCAAGGCGAGTCTCACTACGCAGTCGTTCATCTCGGCGGCCTCGTTCCAGGAGACCACGCGGGTGCTGACCGATGCTGCTATCCGTGGGGCCAAGGACGATCTCCTGGGGCTCAAGGAGAACATCATCATCGGGCACCTGATCCCGGCGGGCAGCGGCATCTACCGCTACGCCGAGATCGACATCGAGCCGCCGGCCGGCTACGAGCCGCCGCCGCCGCGAGTCGAGGAGGTGCCGGTAGCGCAGCCCCAGCTCACTGCCGCAGGGTTGCTGGCCGACGAGGAATAAGCCTGCCAAACTGAGGCCGGAAAAGACGAAGCGCCCGAGATCACTCTCGGGCGCTTTGCGTTGGCGACCTCGAAGCTCTCTTACTCCATGTCATCGGTGAGTCGTTCCAGCTCCGCCTGGATCTTCTGCCATTCGGCTTGATTGTTCTCGATCAACGCCAAATTGGCCTTCTGCGCGGCGGTGACAGGCGGTGGGCCGGACTCGGGGCTCAGCTCTCCCTTGTTGATCTCATGAGCGACCCAGGCATCGGCCATCGCCTCCGCGGTCAGCAGCCATTCCCGGGCAGTCGTGCCTTTACTGGTGAGCACGCGCTTGACCTCAGGATTCTGGTCTATCATGGCGGCTCTCTCCGCCGTGGTGAGCGGCGCCCCATTCTTGGCCTTGGCAGCGCGTTCCTGGTCGATCATCTCGAAGAGCTTGGGGTCTTTCTTGTTAAGCTCTATCAGGGCGCGTTGCACCTCGACCAGCTTTTGCAGCTTCTCCATCGAGAGCCGATAGTTCATGACCTCCGCGTCTTGTCTAGCGGCTGCCCCGCCCTGCGCGGCTACGGGCAGGGCCATGAGACTCAGGAGGAGTACGAGGAGAGTCATAAAAGATGGCATAGATGTCCTTTCGGATTACTGCACCTTGGTGCTCTTGCTCTCCACCATCGGCGCCCATTTCCCGTCGGGGCCCTGCATCTCCATCCGGAAGGTCTGCTGGTTGGGCGAGACTTCCTTGATCGTCACTTTCGTCTTGAACTTCTTGCCGCCCATGGTGCCTTCATCGGTGTAGGTCCAGGTATCTCCCTTGACGGTGCCTTTGGGGACCGAGGCCATGTTCATAATCGAGTTGTCCACGCCGTAGTAGGTGTAGACCTTTTCCTCGGGGTTGTAGCCAATGATGCCGATACCCTTGCTGGGCCCCATTGGGCCGGTCCCCTCATAGCGACAGATTACGCTGAACTGTCCTTCGAACCATTCGCAGGTGTCGGTCGACTTCATCTTTCCACCCGGGCCCATGGGGCCTGGCTTCACTTCACCCTCCGTGGACCACTTGCCGACGTAAAATCCGAGCCGTTTGTGCTCTGGTCCGGGCTTGGGCGCTTCAGGTGCCTGGGCCCACGCGGACCGCGGGCCGGCAGCCGAGATCATGGCAATTGCAGCAGACAAGACGAGCGTTCGATTCATAAATCCCTCTCTGTGGCGAGGAGTATCCTTGGCGCGGTAGAACATGCGCCAGCGAGCCACCACTCGTCAATGCAGGTACACGGGTTCAGGGGAGAATTCGGAGTCGTACTGTCTGGGTCCGCAATTCGCTTGGCGGATCGGTCGGGAGCACGCCGGTGACTCGATACTCGCCGACCGGTACCGCTTGACCCCGGTCATCCTGCTGAGACCACCGTTCGGTGAACTCGATCGCTTGGCCGGGTGGCAGCACCCGGACCTGAAGGATCGAGCTGATGACCGCTCGATCCAGGCGCCGCCAGACCGGCGTGCCATCGGCTCGGGTGATGACGATGTCAAATGCTGTCGGGCGGCCCTGGAGATAGACCGTTGCCGGCTCCGGGCCTGGGTTGGACAAACGCAAGGTGATTGGTACCGCTTTGCCCCGGCGCGCATGATCAGGTAGCACGAGGTCGAGGCGCAAGGGTACACCCGCCGCCAGGGTGCTTACTAGGATCAGGGCGATTCCCACCAAGCGCTAGAAGGTGGTCAGGGCTCCGAGCTCGCGCTCGATGTTTGCCATAGGGCTATACACGAAAGTTGTGGACGAACCGTTCGGGTTCACGATGCCGCCCCAGAGAATACCCACTAGAGTGACATTGCTGCTGCCCTTGAAGACTGGCGCGCCGCTATCACCGGCGCCGGAACGTGCGGAGACCAGAGTCTGGCAGAGCTGACCCAAATTCGTGCCGCTCACCGCGACATTGACGCACGTGTTCGTGACCTTGCCGGCGGTCCAGCCAGTGGTGCGGCCAACCTTACCGACCACCTGGCCCACGGAGGCACTACCTTCAGCGGTCACGTTGAAGTTGCCGCTTATGGTGATCGAGCCGTTATTGGGTCCGGCGGTTTTGGCAATTCTACCCAGAGTCGATGTCGTAGCAGAGGTGTAAGCTGCGCGTGACGCGTCACTGAACCGGCAGCGATAACCAGGAGGACAGCCGGTCTTACTCTGGGAATAGACCGGGTCGCTCACCTCGGTCGCAACCCTGGCCGGGGCAATGTTCTGGGACGGCTGATAGTAGGGCGTGGATTCCACGCCACCTTGATGGTTGGTGCAGTGGGAGTTGGTGATGAAGGATCGCTGACCGTTGCGAACGGCGTTGAAACCTAACGTGCACAGGAACCCAGGAAAGTTGATCTGGAGTCCACCTACTACTGGACGAACCCTTCCCCGAAGGGTGGCGAGTAGGCGAACCGGCATGGTCTCCTGGAATTCAATGGCTTCGGGCGGTATACCGAGGCGTTCGACAATCCCGCGGATACGCGCAAACGAACCTTGCTGCACTCCGATCGTCACCCGATTGCTCGCCTCGTTCGCATCCACGAATACGGCACCAGGAATGGCCAGTACCCCGGCCGATGCCCGCGAGAACCAATCCTCTAGCTGAGTCCAGTCATAGCGTCCCGGAAGAACCCGCAACTGAGAAGGCGCCAGGCCCTGACTTCGGAGGAAGGGTGTTAACGCCTGTTCCGCTCGAGCCCGGTGTGCGGCAGACTTGAGGTATACGACCGGTTTACCGGCGGCATCGAGATAGAAACCGCCGAATCCGGGTACTCCTCGAGCCAGGGCGATAGGATCGTCCGGAGCCCCCTGATTGGCTCCCTGCATCGCAGCACTCGGCGTCTCATTGGAGGGTGCGGTGGGCTCGTTGCCATCGGAGCAGGCAGCAGCAAGGATCAGGGTCCCGGCCGCTAGTGCCTGAACAGGCGTAGGGGTACGCATGGGAGTCGAACCTCGGAAGTGGCGGGAGATTGATGGGACAGTATCGGTCCCATGTTACACCGCCTGAGAATCGTGCGCCATACCATCTGACCAGGCGCAGCCGGCATGCCGAAGGGGTGCCAAGCGGCATAGGTACAAGAACAAGCGGGACGGCAAAATCGGCCGTCCCGCTCGTGTCTTGCTCCCACACTCCTGGCAGTGTGGTTTCGGGGGGAGTTCAGAAGGTGATTTCGGTAGGCACCTCATAGAACCGCAGCTGTGCCAGCTTCAATCCCTCATTGTCGTAGGACCAGAAGTAGGAGAGCGTGTTATTGCTGAACAGCGGAATCTGATCGACGCTGGTGCACACGTCGTCCTGTGTGCCCAGAACACCATCGGTTCCAGCCGTCCAAGCCGTACAGAAATCGACGAACAGAAGATCCTTCGAGACATTGACGAACTTCGCCACACCACCCTTGGTCCGTGCGATCGTGATTGACTCCACCCCACCGATGAAGTCGAGAGCGCACCAGGTGCCGGTCGCATCTTCATAGCAAGACTGCATGGTCGCCTTACCGCCCGGTTTACCCAGAGCTCTGGCGTACACCGAATAGGAGGTGGTGCCATTGCCGTCAGGATCCGGGTTAGGCAGCCGGAATGCCGCCGACCCGTCGGTGCCGTTGGCGTCAAGCACGGCAAAATCACCCTCGGCCAAGTTGATTCGGGTGTTTACTGCCTGGCCGGTCTTCCCCAGGTCGACGAAAATCCGGTGACCGTCGCCTCCAGTGAAATTGGGTGACTTGTCCTTGGGCACGCCGATGATGTTCAGCGTGTAGTGCGCACCGCTCGGTGCACCATTCCCGGTTTCCAAAACCGAGAACGAGGGGCCGGCAGACTGGCTCGGCCCCGTGGTCTCATCGTTTTTGCAGCCGACGAGTGCGGCCATCATGGTGACCGCGGTGAGAAGGGGCAGTCTGGTCATCAGAGGCTCCGCCATAAGAGGTAATCACGGAGGACAGCCCACCTTCCGCCACTGACCGGGTGAATAAACTGTGTCAGGCTTGTATGAACTGAAAAAGGGAAGGCGGTAGGCGGTGAGATGGCAGATTCTGTGCCCTGCACCTGAAGCTAGAGTGGCCGAGGCCGTACCCTACAACTCACGGGGTTCTATGTCGTTGCGCAAACGACGGCAACCTTGCGCCCGCCCGAACCCAGGGTAGCTGGTGCAAGGAGCTGTCAATGTACGCAAGAACCTTCACATCCGGCATGGCAGTCAGCGCCAGCGAAACAGCTTCAGGGCCAGAAAAAAGCTTCCAGTCATCCAGAGCAGTATGATGGTGAGCTCAGGTGCCAGCGTTTGCCAGCCCGCGCCCCGCAATATGTTCGCCCGCAGGGCATCGATCACGGCGGTGAGTGGGAGCACCTGGATGAACGGCTGAATCGCGTCGGGAAACCGGGAGGCCGAGAAAAACACGCCGGAGAAGATCCACATCGGCAGCATGACCAGGTTCATCAGGCCCGATGCCCCTTCCATAGTCTGGGCTCGAGAAGCAATCAACAAACCCAGTGAGGCGAAGGAGAGGGACGACAGCAAGCAGATGATCACCAGCAGCGGCAGCGATCCACGCAGGGGCACCCCGAACACCAGGATGGCAAACCCGAGCAGGAGCCCTACCTCCATGAACAAGAGGGTAAGGCGCGAGAGGGCGAACGACGCCAAGTACTGAATCCGCGACATCGGAGTGGCGATGAGCCTTTTGAGCAGCCGCTTCTTTCGGGCATCCACGATGGCAAACCCCAAGCCCCAGATGCCGCTCCCCATCAGGTTCATTCCAAGTAGACCCGGCACCAGGAAGTCGATGTAACGGGCGCCTGGTTCTCTGACCAAGCGGTCTTCTACCGCCACTCGGTCCCGTCGGCCACTGGCCCGCTGGAGCGCGTCATCCACCAGGAGCCGGGCGGTTCGGCTCTCGGGCCGGGTATCGTCGTAACGGTACTCCAGGCTGCGACCTCGTTGAGGGACTACGACGAGGGCCACTTCGCCGGTGCGAAGCCCCTCTTTGGCCGCGGTGTCGCTGAGCAGCATGACGTCCAGCGCATCCTCGTGGCGCAGCAGATCAGCCACTCGCCCGCCCGCGGGCTGCTCCGTCACCACCGCAACAACCGTCCGCTCCGGAGCTCGGTTGCGAAAGGCGATCCCCAGCCCAGCGGTGAGCAGCACCGGGAAAATGAACACCCAGAACACCGCCTCCGGCTCCCGGAAGAACTCGCGATAGCGGACTCGCGTGAGCTGGACCAGCGGATGGTCGGTCCAGCCTCGCTTATCACTCATCTCGCAGATTCCTGCCGGTCAGAGATACGAAGACGTCTTCCAGCGTCGCCGAGTGGGTTCGCAGCTCGGCGAGCTGGACTCCCTGGCGACGGAGCTCATGCAGCAGAGCGGGCATTGCTCGGTGCAACTCTCCAACTTGCAGGCGATAGGTGCCATTCCGGCGGTCGGCGGCACAGACACCGTCGATTCGGCGGAGTGGATCCTCGTCGACTACCTGGTCCTCGGCCAAGGCGAATTCGAGGACGTGCTCCGCTCGGAGCCGGGAGATGAGCTCACGCGGGGTGCCCAGCGCGATGGTACGGCCATGATCTACGATCGCGACCCGATCGCACAGGCGCTCGGCCTCATCCATATAGTGGGTGGTGAGGAGAATGGAACGCCCATCGGACTTGAAGGCTTCGATCAGGTCCCAGAGTTGCCGGCGGGACTGCGGGTCGAGCCCGGTGGTAGGCTCGTCCAGAAAGAGCAGCTCGGGGTCGCCAACCAACGCACAGGCCAGCGCGAGCCGCTGCTTCTGGCCACCGGAAAGCTGGCCCACGCGGGACCCTGCCTTCTCCTGGAGCTGCACCATGGCAATGACGTCCGTCGGATCGGGGCCCACCCGGTAAAAGCTCCGGAACAGCTGAAGCGTCTCAGCCACCGTGAGCTTCTCGGAAAACTGGGTTTCCTGCAGGGAGATGCCCAGCAGCTCGCGTAGTGCCCGATCGTCCTGGCCCCAGCGCCTTCCAAGGACGAGTACCTCTCCGCTGTCCGGAGTGTTGAGCCCTTCGCAGATCTCGATCGTGGTGGTCTTGCCGGCGCCGTTAGGCCCCAAGAGGCCGAAGCACTCGCCGGAGTAGACCTCGAGATCGAGTCCGTCCACCGCAACGACGTCCGGATAGGCCTTGCGGAGATTACGAACCTGGAGAGCGATCGCCTCCTGGCTGGTCCTCATGGGAGGAACATAACGCCCCTATCCATTGGGGGGCGTCCCAAACCGCCTCAGTCTTGAGAGAGCTTGGACCAGGTGCTGCGGAGGGTCTCCCAGGCGCGCTGCCACTCGTCGGGCCGGACCAGCAGAGCGTAACCGGTGAGGATTCCCGCCATGTACACGGCGGTTTGAACCAGCGGAGATGGGTCGGAAGAAGCGATGAGGAGCATGATCGTTTACCTCGTCAATCCAGCGTTCTGAAACAGTTGCGCATGGAGTGCCTGGTTGATCCGCTCCCGCGAATCGACCAGGTGCGCCCGGGTGTAGGCGTCGAGCTCGGCTCGACGAGCACGGTCCAGCTGGGCACCCAGCTCGGCCAAGGTGGACCGCGCCAGGGTGCGAGCATCTTCCGGCGTGTCGGGCAGGGGGTTCACGATCATCCGGATGAGATTGTTGAGATAGAGCCGCTGCAGATCCCGGCGAACCGAGGTGATGTTGCGGCTCGGAGTGCCGGTCTCGGACCAGATCGCCGCTGTCAGCGTAGCGAAGAGTTCCGGTATGGTCACGGTCGGCTCTCCCGGCGGCGCCCGAAGCTCCGCATCCCTTATCCGGGACAGGACCGCGGGGTCGAGCAGTTGGCCGAGCAAAGCGCTCTGCTGGGTCATCGCCCAATCGTGAAGCGGAAAATCGATTCGCCCGTCGGTGCCAGGCATGGATCCCCAATGTCTCCAACGGTTGGGACCCAAGTGACTCAGCAACTGGGGACTGAAGCGGTAGACCTCTTCGCCGAATCCGGCCTCGGCAATGAACGCGAGCGCCTGGCGCTGAACCGCCGCGGGCACAGTGACAAAGGCCGGTCGCGCCGAGGGATCTCCCCGGTGATCCCGTGCTGTCATCGCCCCGCCCAAA
Source organism: Gemmatimonadales bacterium (assembly GCA_025929805.1). GTDB lineage: Bacteria > Gemmatimonadota > Gemmatimonadetes > Gemmatimonadales > GWC2-71-9 > CAVVWJ01. The sequence continues at coordinate 7,524 of JAICPP010000143.1, forward strand.
TACTTGGTCGTAACCAGAGTGGCGTACCACCGATCGTTCAGCAGATCAGTAAAAGCGGCTCGCAGCCGGGCATAGCCCTGGCCGGGTGCCACCATTCGCGCCGGTAATGAGTCGAACAGGCTGTTGATGAGCGACACCCGCTCGCGCGCCCATCCCAGTGGGTCATCGGTCTGATCGTATCGCGATACCGTGGGATCGAGTCCAAGCCCTCCGAACCCGGCATCCTCATCCGTGCCGTAGAGGTGCGATGGATCGGCGGCTTCCCGCGCAATCGAGCGCAAGCCCTTCAGCTCCGCATCGGGCTGCCAGTCAGGCATCATGTCACCGGAGCCCTTGGCGGTGCTTCCCGACTGACTGGTCGCGAGCGGAGTGTAGCCGTAACGGATAGCCCAGCGATCGTAGGTACCGACGGTCGATGCGTAATAATCCCCTTGTTTGGCGGGGTCGAGCGCCAGCGTGGGGGGGCTGTAATCCATGACCGACACGCCATGGGCGTGCGTGCGGGTGTACGACTTATCCGCCAGTTGTGCCCGGGTTACTCCCGCGGATCCACGGAAGTTGTGCCGTAGGCCGAGCGTGTGCCCAATCTCATGCATGATCAGTGCCTTGAGCGCTTGACCGATGTAGAGCCGGGCCGCTGCTCCAGCGCGCTTCCGGGGTTGGCGCGTCGCCAGCAGCGCGCGGGTGAGCGATCCCTGGCGGCGCAGGCCCTCAGCCAGGCTGCAAAGCCGAGTCTCGCCGTTGGGGGCACTGGCTGCGGAGTCCTCGATGAACGTGGGCCTGTGGGGTCGCTTCGGCTGGATGCTCTTCGGGCTGCTCGCCGTGGTCGGCGGGCTCCTGTACCTCAAGGATTTCCTGGGCAAGGGCGACGAGGGCGAGGAGCG
>JAICPP010000194.1 GCA_025929805.1 Gemmatimonadales bacterium
CTCGGCACTGATGCCTACCGCTTCGGCGGGGAGCGGGTCTGCACGAACCTCCAGGTGCGGACCGATCGGCTGGATGCGGCTGTCTGGCAGGAGGTCCGGACGTTGCTGGAGCATCCCGACCGGCTGGCCGAGGAATATCGTCGGCGGCTCGTCACTCCCCCAGCGAATATGGCGGAGCGGACGATGACGGACGCGCAGCTGGCCCGGCTTCGGCAGGGGCTGGCGCGGCTGATCGACAGCTATGCGGAAGGGCTGGTCGAGCACGACGAGTTCGCCCCGCGGATCACCCGCCTGCGCCAACGGATCAGGACGCTGGAGGCGCGAACCCAGCAATTGGCGGACGAGGCAGCCCTCCAGGCGGATCTTCGTCTGATCGTTGGCCGGCTGGACGAGTTTGCGGTCCAGGTGCGGGACCGGCTCGAGACGGCGGACTGGGAGACGCGCCGGGAACTGGTGCGGGCGCTGGTCAAGCGCGTCGAGGTCGGACAGGAAGGCGTGAACGTGGTCTTTCGGGTGCCGCCGGTCCCTTTTGTTCCGAGCCCGGAACCGAGTAGTTTGCCAGATCGTAGGAGGGGTGCTGATACCGCCCTGCGGCGTACCCTCATCGGTCAAGTGGAAGCCTTGCTGGTCCATGAATCCGGCCTTGAGCCACTTCCGGAGAATGACCGTGTCCATTGGGATGTTGGCCAGCAGCCAGTCGTGACTGATCCGATCGAAGCACGACTTGATGTCGCCTTCGAGCACCCACTCGGCCGACGTTTTCTGCACCAGTGTCTTGAAGCACTGGCCGATCGCGTCCGCCGTGGAGCGCTCTTTTCTGAACCCATAGGAGTTCGGGTCACCGGTGGTCTCGGCAATTGGGTCGAGCGCTAGCAGGTAGAGCGCCTGCATCGCCCGGTCCAGCATTGTCGGGATGCCCAGTGGACGCTTCTTGCCGTTCTTCTTCGGAATATAGATGCGCCGCAGCGGTTTGGGACGGTAGCCCTGCTGCCGCAGTTGGCACACAGCCGTCGCTTTCTTCACCGGGGTGTCCCAGATTTCTCGATCCACGCCCGGTGTCTTCTTGCCCTGATTTTCCGTCACCCGTCGTACGGCAAGCGCTTTGCCGCTGAACGAGCGGGTCAGGAGGCGCTGCAAGGCTTTGACCTTACCGCGCCGCCCTTCCTTCTGCGCCTTCACGATACGGGCCTGGAGCCGACGCACGTTTTGGTTGACCTTCTGCCAGTTGATGGCGTGCCAGTCCACCTCCCTGCGGGAGGCTGCACCAGCACGCCGCGCTGCGGGTGCAGTGGATTGTGCTGTCATCTGCTTTGCCTCCTTAGCCGGTTTGCCAAGTGTTCTCGTGATGGAAGACCAGGCGGAAGTCTGCCCGCTTTCGCGTGGAGTGATGTTGCCTGTAGGCGCAACTCCTATCCAGCCTATTACCGGCTGGCGTTCGCTTTCTCCGCCATCCCATACCCGCATCGCCATCGGCTTCCCTCGCGGGTCGCTTTCCCGTGTGGGGACGATACGGGCTTACCAAGTTCCAATAATGCGACAGGATGGGTTAGGCGCTCTCTCTCCACCGGTGGCGTTTCGTGCCCATGACAGGGGACGTGCAAACCCCTGTACCCGCCACGCTGCCATTTTGGCTTGGAGCCTGTCAGCATGTTTGGCTCCGTCCCGATTACGGTGTTTAGTGAGAGTTCGCATGTGCTCGCCATACCATCCACCCTAGCCCCTCATCGCTTCATGCTAGCGACTACATCTTCTCCTCGCGGTTCGGATGCCGGACCAATGCCCGTGGGATACGTTGTCAGCGGGCTCTGTACGGGTTGTTGCCTCCCCGTATCACCGCCTAGGGTACTGGTGATGGGACACCAGGTTCTGTTACGGCGTCGCCGCCGCATAGAACAATCGCACTATCAGCTTCTTGTCGCACTACACGCATCCGGATAGGCGAGTAACGCCTGGAGGTAGGTGGCGAGCAGGCGCTTCGAGCCCTGCTGCAGTGCTGCAGTCGCCGCCTGTCGGAGTTCTGCGGCGAGTTGGTGGTAGCAGCTGGCTTGAGACGGGGTGTCGGGGTCCTGTCCCCGGGCCAGTGGATAGAGGGCGACCTGCTCGGTATAGGCGGGTAGGTCCTGGGCGACATCGGCCAGCCTCAGGAAGACCGTGTTGCCGATCAGGTGGAAGAGCACCGCCGGCGAGACACCCGGCTTCTCGACGGTACGGGTCAGATAGCTCCGGCGTTTGGACTGCCGGCCGTCGCTGGCGTAGGCGTTGGGATCCTTCTTGATGATCCGCTCGACGATCCCGTAGCGACTGACCCAACTTGCCTCGCCGTGGTAGCCGAATTCCTGGCGTACCGCCGGGGAAAACCGCCAGAGGAGATAGAAGAGCGTCGAGCTATATCCTCCAACGATGGTTCCCGTTAACGTCAACGTCTTGCCGCAGGCTCCGGCCAGCACCCCGGCCGCCAGTCCTTGCGCTGAGCCACGCGCTTTGTACTCGTGTATCTCGTCAGCGATCAGCAGATCAAAGTACCCCGGCATGCGCTGGTGGATGTAGTCGGCGAGGGGAAAGCGGCGTGGTCCGGTCCGATCGGCCTGCCAGAGCGGTTCCCGGCACGACCGGCAACGGTGCTCCTTCGCCCGCAGGTCGGCCCAGTTTAGCGGTACGTCTTCATCATCACAGGCCAGTGTGAACCAGCGCGGGCAGCAGAGCAGCCGCATGATCTCCCCGCGATCGTCACAGACGAGCCCATCGGCCGGATCACGCGCCGGGCGTGCGATGGCTGTCGGCACCCACCGGTAGCCCAGCTTCGCCTGCTCCCGCGAACCGATCACGAACTGGATCGATCCACCGAGCGACCTCGTCCGTTCGAGATCGCGGATGGTCCGGACGATGGCAACCCGCACCTCCGGCACGGTCTGGAGGATCTCCCGCCGCCACTTTTTCACCAGGTGGGGTGGGCAGAGGATGAAGACGCGCCGGAATCCGGCCAGGGAGGCGGCGGAAGCAGCGATAAAGGACTTTCCGGCACCTATCTCTCCCACCACATTGGGATTGGTGTGCCGCTGCAGCGAGAGGGCGGTGGCCCGGATGGCTTCGGCCTGCGCGCCGAGCGAGCGGCGCCCGAGCCGACGGAGGTCGAAGCCGCAGGCCGCGCGGGTTTTGGCGTTGTAGATCGGCGGGTAGGTGCGGATGACGGCCTCGGTGATGCCGTCCCGGTAGCGATCCAGGAACTCGGCTAGGTTCATGCCGCGTCGTGCTCCGGCCTGGCGGGCGGGCCGCTTCCCTGGTCAATGACCTCGAAAACGCCGGTCCGCAGATTGAGCACGGTGATCGAGGTCCGGAGCACCTCGCGCTCGATCTCGGTCTGCTCGTCGCCACTCTCGACGGGCACCGATTCCTTATCGGAGCGCCCCTTGACCAGCACCCGGTGCCCCTTCTGATGAAGCACGATGTTGTTGAGCATCCCGGCGGCGATCAGCAGGGCGAGGTGCCCCTTGCGCAGGGGGCATCAAGGGCCGGACTGGCGGCTCATCAGCCGGCCAGAGCTGCTCGGTGAGCTGCGGCTGGGCCCAGACACCGTGCCGCTGAGCCTCAATCGCTGCCTGCTGGGGATCGAAGAAGAGCGAGGCGAAGCGGACCTCGCCGGCCTATAACCCCGGAACGGTGAGCCGAGAACCGTCTACCGGCAGCTCCGGGAGCGGCGGCAGGTCGCCCCGGCTCCAGGCTTCCAGGTCCGCTTGGGCCACCGGATCGGGTGTTGCCTGCGGCTTCCGAACCGCGAAGAGCACCATCTGCCGGAAGGCCCCGTACTCAGGATCGGGAAACCGGTAGGCCCGGAAACCGGTATAGTGGCTGGCCAGATAGCGGGCGGAGATCGCCAGGCGGCGTTGGGGGATCAGGAAGACGAGTACGCCGCCGGGACAGAGGGCGCGGGTCAAGCTCGTCAGGAAGGCGTGTTCGAGCCGCCGCTTCTCCTCATCGTGGTGATAGGGCGGATTCAGGAAGAGGCACGAGAAGGCCCCATTGCTCAGCCGGACCGCGAAGGCGGAGGTTACGAGCAGGTGGTCGAGCTGCGCACGAGCCGCCGCGGCACGCTCGGCGTTGAGTTCGATGCCGAAAGGTTCGGCACCGAGGGCTTTGGCAAGCGTCGCCGCGGCTTCCCCGGTCCCGGCACAGGGATCCAGGAGCCGCACGACACGCTTGCCGTTAGCCGGCGCGGGGATCAGGAAGCGGGCGATGGCTTCGGCCACGCGGGGTGGGGTCGGATAATACCCTCCCTTGGCCACACTTTCGATTCGGCTCATCGTATCCGTTCTCCTTCCAATCGCTATCATCGAGCACCATCAGGGCCTGAACCATGGTCGGCGTATTGGTTGATGATCGGCGACACCGGCTGGGCACCCCCACCCACGGCGGGCCCGTGACGCCGAGCATCGGCCGTCGAACCTTCTTTAATTAAGGGCTTTATTAAGGGGTGGAAATACCGGAGATCGTCCGCATCTTCACCGGATCGCCGCCCATCCCCAAGTCGGGGCATGGCCATGAACCAGACTGGAAACGGGTAACCGGTTACCGTGGCAGCGGGTGCGGGGTATCCGCATCGTTCACGTGGAGCGTCCCCTGACGTACCCCGGCTCGAAGATCGTCAGCGAGCACGACCGGGTTTGGGCTGCACCGGTAGGCGCGCAGTCCATGGGACTCCAGGGCGATGGCTTCGCCGGTGTCGAGCGCCCGCTCCCAGAGTCGGTCGGCCCAGTTCGGGTGGAGCGACAGGTCCAGCTGCCGGTTGAGGAATTGGTAGTGGAGCCGGGCCGCCTCGTCGAGCCGGCGCGGCAGGAGCAGGAAGTCGGCGCGCTCGGTGGGGTAGAGCCCGGCTTCGGGGACCAGCACCCCGTGATAGCCGGCGGCGGCCCGGAGCCTGGCGGTGAAGAAGCGCCAGACCCGAGGTCCTTCCAGGGCCAGCGCGCAGAAGCGGGCTTTCCCGAACGCCTCAACGCTGATGGTCGCGACCTCGCCCTTGATCAGGCGCGCCCAGAGGGCTTTAACCGCTTCCTTCGGACCAAGCAGCGAGAGGAACCAGAGCTGTATCCGGCAGCCCGCCGGATCAGGCTCCCAGGCGAAGGCATCGACGCTGGCGCTCAAACGCTTGGTGTGAATTATCAGGGTGGGACTTGCCAAGAAGGTGTCCCTCAGCCACAACGGAGTTGACTCGATCCTTCCGCACGAAAGGAGCTCCGTGATGCTGGATCTGGACACCTTCCTGACCAGAGTCTACGTGACTGTCGATGACTTCTGCCAAACCCAGTTCCCCCCGGAACCGCCCCAGCCCGGTCCGGCCCCCTCCCTCTACCGCAGTGAGGTCGTCACCCTCGCCCTCTTCAGCCAATGGGCCCTGTTTCCCAGCGAGCGGGCCTTTTATCGGTTTGCCAGCCAACAGCTCCGGCCCGCCTGCCCGCCCGCAGCCAGTTCAACCGGCTGCTGCGCCACCACCAAGCGGCCATCACCGCCTTCGCCCTGTACCTGGCCGAGCAACTCGGGGCCTCCCAGGTACCCTATCAGATCCTCGAGAGCACCGCCCTCCCGATCCGCAACGCCAAACGACGGGGTCGGAGCTGGCTGGTCGGCTCGGCCGATATTGGCTACAGTCCCCGCATTGGCTGGTTCTACGGGTTCCGCCTGCTGGCCGCGGTCACCCCGACCGAGGTCATCACCAGGTTCGGCTTCGGTCCGGCCAGTGCTTATGATCTCCCCTTGGCCGAGACCCCCTTCGCCCTGCGGGCTCAGCCGGCCCCCCGCCTGCCGAGTGCCGGACGGCCAGCCAGTGGAGCGTATGTGGCCGATACTGGCTTCAGCGGTCAGCGGTGGGAGGCGCGCTGGATGCGGGATTTTGGGGTCCAGGTGGTCTGCTCGCCCCAGCGGACCAGCCA
>JAICPP010000098.1 GCA_025929805.1 Gemmatimonadales bacterium
CGATCTGGTTGGCACCGAGCGGATACATGAAGCTTCCACCGAACGCATCGGTGGGGAGCGGCTATCCCAGCGTGTGAACTACCCTGTCCAGGGGCCGCTTCGTTTCCCAGACTTCCTTCACTCCCAGCGCAAACAGCTGAGGGTTGGGTGACCCGATCTTCTGCCATTCGCGATATGCCTGCGACAGCAGTCCCCGCGTTCCTTCGGCCAGGACCGTGACCCGTGCGGTGACATCCGTCGGCTCGGTATAGCCGCTGCCGGGACTCCCGTCCCGAGCCAGTCCTGATGGCGTCGTTCGCACGCCGCGGACCGCATCTCCCTCCACCAGGAGGGCATCGACGGGGAATCCGGCGAAGAGATTCACGCCGGTCTCTTCCGCCCGCTCGCCCAGCCAGCGTACGATCTCGCAGAGTGATGCCGTGTAATAGCCCTTATTGTGCATGGTAGGCGGGGTCGGGATCCGCTGGGCCCTGCGCTCAGTAAGCAGATACACCGCTTCACCAGGCACTGCTTGGCGAAACGGGAAATCGGTCACCGGCGTGTCGGGGAACAACTCGCGAAAAGCCCGGGGATTCACCACCGCACCTGAAAGGCTGTGCTCACCGAGACTTTCGGCCTTCTCCAGCACGGCAATATTGAGGTCGCCCACTGCTTGACCCGACTCCTGCGCTCCCTTGAGCAGGCGGCTCAGCTCGATAGCGCAGGCGAGTCCGGCGGGACCGCCGCCGACAATCGCGACATCCATCTCAATTGCTTCCGGGCCGGGCGAATCCCGGAGAATCAAGTGGTCGAGGGGCAGTGCGGGCTGGTGGTGAAGCGGAACGATAGGGGGCACTGGCACTGGACCTGGCTCCTGGACGGCTAAAGATCGGAGAAAAGGCGGGTCAAATATAACGGCGCTAGCTTGGTCCAATGGACCTGCATAAGGCGATTCGCGACCCCTGGGTACGGGGGCAACTCGGGCTCGTGCTGCTGATCGGGCTCGGCGCCCCATTGGTGCCACGGCACCTCAATCTCGGGGTTGCCGACTTCCTGCTGAATCGGGTGGATCCAACCTGGATTCGCTCCATAGGCGGCGGGCTCATGGCAGCGGGCGCATTGCTCATGATCTGGGGAGCAAGGTCATTGGGGCGTAATCTCACCCCTGGTACAGAGCCTCTGCCGCAGGGCGTACTGGTGACGGCCGGCGCGTACGCCCACTTCCGCCACCCGATCTACGCTGGTGCCGTGTTGCTTTTGACCGGCTACACGCTTGCGTGGAGTAACTGGACTTTGGCGTTGGTGGCCGGGACCGCCGCTCTGCAGTTCTTCAAAGCCAAGGCGCGGCGGGAGGAGGAGTGGCTCACGCAGCGGTTTGCCGACTTCGAGGCCTACCGGCAACGGGTACACCGGCTGGTGCTCTAACCTCTGCGGGTCTTCTTTATTTCATCGGTGAGCCGGGGAACGATCTCGAACAGGTCCCCCACGATGCCATAGTTGGCGACCTTGAAGATCGGTGCGTCCTTGTCCTTGTTGATCGCGACGATTGTCTTGGCGGTCCGCATGCCCGCGAGGTGTTGGATTGCCCCGGAAATTCCGACCGCGATGTAGAGGTCGGGGCTCACCAGCCGTCCGGTCTGGCCGATCTGATCGGTCGGCGGCCGCCAACCATCGTCCGTCACGGCCCGAGTGGCGCCGACCGCCGCATTCCCGATCGCGTCGGCCAGATCCTCTACCAACTTGAAGTTTTCCGCCGCCCGGAGTCCCCGGCCGCCGCTCACGATGATCGAAGCTTCACCGAGATCGAGTTTGGTGGTGCTCCGCTGGGACAGCTCGGTCACCATTACCCGGGCTGTCGTTGGATCCATGGCCGGCGCAAGAGTCTCCACCCGGGTTCCGCGGGGCTGCTCGGCCGGGGTAACGAATCCGGGGCGCAGGGAGATTATGGCCGGGGATCCCGTAAGCCGTAGCGTGACGTTCACCTTGCCGGTGTAGGCAGGGTGCTGAGCCACAACAGTATCTCCCTGGAGCTCGAACCCGGTTACGTCGGACGCCATGCTGATCCCGAGCCGCGCCGCCACGCGCGGCGCCAAATCCCGCCCCTGGGCTGAAGCGGTGAAGAAGGCCGCCCGGTAACCGGTGGTCTTTACCCGTTCGGCAAGCGTGGCCGCAAAGACCTCGGGACTGTAGCGTTCGAGACCGGGATGTTCTACCACCAAAGTCAGATCGGCGCCGTGGCGACCCAAGTCTTCGGCCCGCCCGGCAAGACCCGGAGCACCTATCATCACGGCGTGTACCTCGCCGCTACCCGACGCATCGGCCGCCTGCCGTGCCGCCGTAACCGCCTCGAAAGCAACCTTCCTGAGCTCGCCGCCCCGAGTTTCCGCAAAGGCCAGAATCGGTGGCATCACAGCACCTTGGCTTCGGTCTGCAGGAGTCTGAGGAGCTCAGGAACCGCGTCGGGTCCTTCCCCGATGATCCGCCCCGGTGGCCGATCGGCGGGCAGCTCCATCCGTTCTACCACCAGGTTGGGCCTGCCCAGCTGCGCCGGCTTCACCTCGAGCGGCTTCTTCTTGGCTGCCATGATCCCTTTGAGAGAAGCCAGGCGGGGACGGGCGATCCCCTCGTCTATGGTCAGTACTGCCGGTAGCGGGAACTGTACGGACTCTGACGCGCCCTCCAGATCTCGTCTCGCCGTACCGCTGCTCCCCGTAACGTCGAGCTGCGAAATTGCCGTCACGCACGGAAGCCCCAGCAGCTCGGCAGTCATCGGTCCCACCGTACCATGGGCGGTGTCGGTGGCCATCCTGCCGAACAGAATCAGATCCCAACCGCCGCCGGTGAGCTCGGCTGCGAGTGCCTGCGCAATGGCCCACCCATCCACCGGCACTTCGTCGGCCTTGAGCTGCACCGCTCGCGCGGCACCCATGGCCAGCCCTTTGCGAAGCGTTTCCTGCACTCCGTCCGGACCCACCGATACGATGACGACCTCACCGCCCTGCTTCTCGGTGAGCTGCAGGCCGACTTCCAAGGCATAGCCGTCGAAGTCGCCCATCTCGTATTTGAGTCCGGCGGGGTCCAGCGATTTGTGGTCGGCTGCGATCGAGAACCGCAGCTCCATGTCAGGTACTCGCTTGATACAGACGGCTATCTGCAACGTACAGCTCCTGGTGTTCGAGACGGCACCGCTGGCGCGGCAAAGCTATCCCGCCCACGGACCGGAACGCAACGAGGCCACCATTACCTGGTGGCCTCGCCCTTTGGTTCAACGGAGGTCAGGTGCTGTTGCCGCCGGTGCGACGATCTCTGATGCCGGGTCGCTCCACTCTGCGCCGCTCGATATTGGAGCGCTCGATCCACCCATTGCCAATGGCGCTTCGCTGGCTGGCTCTCTCGTCGGTCTGCTGCAGGGTGCCTTGCGCCTGCTGCGCCATACCTTGAGCCTGACTCCGCGCCGCTGTGGCTGCCCGCTCCAGCTTGGGCCCCGCCCGCTCCATGTTGCGGCCTGCCCGCTCGAGGATCTGGGCGGCGCGTTCCCGTCCCCCCAGACCAAAGGCAAGCCCGAAAGCCAATGCCAGCGCGCCAACGAGACCTACCAGCATCGTATTGATCAGCGTCGTTGCAATTCCGAGCTGGTTCACCGCGACGATGATGGTGAATCCCCATACCGCAATACTCGCGACTGTTGCCAACATGTTGGGATTGGTGAAGCCCGCTTCGGCGGAAGCGCCGCGAACCAGCTGGGACAAGGCCTTGGCCGCAAGCCCGCCGATGACCAGCACCACCAATGCCACCACGAGATTGGGTAGCCAGAGGAGCAGCTGCTGCAGTACGTTCGATACCGCGGGGAGGCCGAGCGTGTCGAACGCCACCACCAACGCGATCAGGCGAACGAACCACTTGACGATGTTCGCGATGACGCCGGAGGAGTCGTCCCTGACCCCCATCTTCTGGACGAAGTCGGCAAACCCCGACCGGCGTGCCAGGTCGTTGAACTTGACGGCGTGCAGCAGCGCCTGTACTCCGCGTGCCAGCAGTGAGGAGATGATCCAGCCGACGATGAGAACTACGGCGAACCCGATGATGCGCGGGATGGCCGAGAGGAAGGTGTTGAGCGCGCCGGCCAGGGACGCCTTCAGGGCGTCACCGGTGTCCTGGACCGGCACCGCTACCGCTGTACCCTGCATGGTTGCCTCCACCTGAACCTGGTTCTGGTATTTGCCCGCAGACAGGATGGAGCGGTGCTCTCCAAGGGTCGGTGACCAGGGTCACCGGCGGAGGCGCAACTCTCTAATCAGACTCGGCACCGAATGCTCGCCTGACGACGAGCTTGAACGCCCGCGCATTGAGCGGAGTCAGAAACCGCTCCAGAGCGCCGGTATTCCGGTTTTCGTTGAAGGTGCCGAAGATGGGACGGTGAGAGTCGAACATATTGGTTACCATGGCCGAGACCTCCCATTGGGCGCGGCTGAACCCTATCCTGACATTGGCAACGAAATAGCCGTCCAGCGGCGCGAGTTCGTTGGCCTCATCCCCCCGGAGCCACTGCTCCCCGGTGTAACGGCCATCCACGCCGAACTGAAGCCCCGACTCCAGATCGAGCAATCCGCCAAATTTTACCTGGTGGTCCGGTACCAGCGGGAGGCGGTCGCCTTCAACCACGTCGTTCTCACCGGCCAATGGGGATCCAGCGAATTCGTCATCGGCCCTGATGCTGAAGATCTCGGCTTGATCCCGGTAGGTGGCACGGGTAAAGGCATAGTTGGCATAAAGCGAGAGCTGCTCAGTCGGAAGCACCTGAACACCGAGCTCGACGCCCTCGCGCCGGGTGTCGCCGATGTTGTCGAAAAAACCCTCGAACACCGCCGTCTCCGATTGGATGAACGAGATATCGTCCCGGACGTTAGTCCGGTACACCGAGCCGCTCACGATAGCGGGGCCCCGGACGATCTGACCGCCGAGCTCGAAGGTGGTTGCAACCACCGGATCCAGCGGGGGATCGTCACCCAAGGCAAAGGGCAGCGGGCAGGCCGCGGTTTCGTCGGCGCAGGCCAGCTCGAGAATGGCAGGTGCACGGAAGCTCTGTCCCACGGAGCCATAGACCGATGCACCGGGCCCTACATCGAGGCTGAGCCCGGCCCGAGGGCTCAGGCGGCTGAAACTGTTGGTGGTATCGGCGGTCGGGTCTAACTGATCTTCGAAGGGGATGTGGATGTAGTCATAGCGGAAGCCGCCTGAAATTGTGGCGTTGCCCAGTCGCAGGTCGGCCAGAACATATCCGGCGATGTCGTAGCTCGGACTCCGGACATCGGTGGTCAGGATCTGATCAGCAGGATTTACCGGATCTTCCTCGAGAAGCTCGATATGCACCTGGTTGGTGGCACCATCGGCGCCGAGCCGAAGGGAAAAGCTGCCGTTCGGGCGCGGCGTGGTCCAACGCCAGTCCAGGTTACCTCCGATGGTGCGGTTCGCGGTAAATGAACGGACGTTATCGTCGGGAGCCTGGTTCACATTGAACCGCTCTGCCCGGGTACGCCTGACGAAAGCGGTGGCTGCACCCCGGCTGCGTCCGAACCCCGCGTAACCGCTGAGGGAGGCCTGCAGCTGATTCAGATCCTCGAAATCCCCCGCGGTAAAGTTGGTCCGGGGTGAGCTGTTGAAAATGCTCTCGGGCAGCGAGCCCGCGGTCTCGGCGCGCGACTCTGCTCCGAAGGCCTGGAAGCTGAAACCGCGCTCGGGCCCGCGCCGGCCCAAGTTCAGGAAACCGTTGAGATTCTCCGCACCGGTGGCTTGCCGCCAGCCGTCCTCGTTTTCATACCCGGCGGCAATGTAGTAGTCCCAACCGCCGCCCGAGACTCCGCCGAGTGAGCCCTCTCCGGAATAGGTCCCGTACGAGCCGCCGGAGATCTCCGCCTCCGCCGACAGGGGCCCGGTGCCGCGCCGGGTGATCAGATTGATGGCACCTCCCAGAGAATTGGGGCCCAGCAGGGAGCCTGACCCGCTGAGCAGCTCGACTCGCTGCACGTGCTCCATCGGAAGCAGGTCGAAATTCACCTGAGCGGCGTCCGGCTCGTTCTGGCGCACCCCGTCGAGGAACACCGAGACTCCGGGCGGCAGCCCGACCACCGGGCCGACGTTGAACCCTCGGGTGCTGAGATTCATCTTGAACGGAGTACCCAGGTCGTCGTACAGGGAGATCCCCGGCTGGGTGGCCAAGGCTTCGGCCAGCAGGCGGGGCTCCCAGGCATCGATCGCTCGGCCGGTCACGGTCGAGATTCGCGCCGGAATACCCGATCCGATGGAGGGGCCTGCCGTCGGGGCGATCGAGCTGGTCACCTCTATCGTTTCGAGCCGGGTGGCCCGCAGCGTGTCGCTGGACAGCGTATCGTCCTGCTGCGCAGCGACGGTGAGGTGGATGACAGCGGACAACACCGCTACGGCCGGAGCAACGCGCATGATAGTCTCAGCGTAACTGGTAAATGGCAGCGGTGTGGACCCGATCGGGAGGAGTGACAAGCACGAAGATCCCGTCATCCGCCGGGCCTTCCCCGTCAAAATCCTGGCAGCAATGTTGGATCCTTGCGATTCCGGGTGAGGCCAACTGGGCTAATTCAGGCGACCCCGTTCGCTCGAACCGCACGATGTCTGCCGCGGTAAGGTCGCCGGAGCCGTCCCGATCCTCATAAACCGAGATATGGAACGGTCCTCTCTGCCCGATGCCGCTGATGCTCGCTCCGTCGTCGGCTATGCCACCCCCATCCAGGTCGAAGCAACACCGGTCTACGGTGATTCGCCTGCCTGGCTGGAGGAGAATGAGTCCGAGTACGGCCGCGAATCCGGCAAGGACAGCCGCCATGCGGCCATATAGAAAAGACGGCCAGCGAGACCCTGCGGGCTTTTCACCCCTCCGAACTCGGCCCAGGAGCTCGGCCTGGAATGACGCGCGCGGGTGAAAACGAGCTAGCCGAAGCAGGCGCTCCAGCTTCTTCAGGTTTTCTGGAGTCTGATTGCCGTTCTTGATTTCGGGCATCAGGGCGAGAGCACTTTCCGCAAGCGGTTGAGCGCTCGCCATAGTCGGGTTCGTGCAGCGGTGGCGCTGATGCCCAGGACCGCACCGGCTTCAATAAGGGAGAGATTGCTGGCGTAAGAGAGGCCGATGATCTCCCGATCTCTGGCGGAAAGCTCCCCGAACGCCGCGAGGAGGCCGGCGATCTCCTCCTCCAGCAGCAGGCGCTCCTCGGGGGAAGCAGCATTGCACTCCAGATCGCGGAGGTCCGCCAGAGAAACTAGGGTACGACGCCGCGTCTGCCGCTCATAATCTCTAAGCGCGTTGTGAGCGATGCGGAAAAGCCAGGCCCTGGATGACCCCAGTGAAGGATTGAAACGATCGAACGCCTGAATTGCCCGAAGGAACACTTCCGCGGTCAGATCTTCGGCGGAATCGGCGGTAGGGAGGTGAAAACGGAGGTATCTATAAAGCGCTTCGCCGTGCTCCTCATACCATAGGCGGCAGGCCGCCTCGGCAGTCTGCTCCGGCTTGGGTCGATTGCCCGGCGGGGCAGCTGGAGAATCGGCTGTACAGTAGGACATACTCTCTAATACGATTCAGCCTCCAAAACGTCACCGCCCCGGTTCAATACAAAGCCCCCCGAAGGGGTCAACCGGGGGGCTTCAGCGACGTCCAGCCGGACCTACTGGCGGCCCACATCCATAGCCGGCCGGGACTGGTTCGCCTCGAGCCAGCCGAGGATCTTATCCTTGACCGATCCGGCGGGCTCGCCCGGTTCGGCGGCAAAGCTGGTCAAAGGCGCTCCGTCGTGCAGCAGTTGCCAAACCGGCCCGGGCCCGGGGCCTGCCTCACCACCGTCTTTGCGAACTGCGTCGTACTCTTCCCCCTGCCACCACACAGTCACCCGATTGGCCATTACCTACTCCCTGTAGAGGTGCAACAAACGCCCCTACAGGGTCGTTACTCAGGCCGTCACAGGCCGTGACGAAGGTCACGTGTACGCACTGTGGCCGGTGATCGCCTCGCCCACGATCAGGGAGTGCATGTCATGGGTGCCTTCGTAGGTATACACCGACTCCAGGTTGGCCATATGCCGCATGGAGTGATACTCGGCCAGAATGCCGTTGGCCCCGAGGAGCCGGCGCGCCTCCCGAGCGCATTCGCAGGCTATGTTCACATTGTTGCGTTTGCAGAGTGAAACCTGGAATGGCGTCATGGTCCCCGCGTCCTTGAGCTTGCCCAGCTGCAGGGTCATGAACTGGGCTTTCGTGATCTCGGTCAGCATTTCAACCAGGCGCACCTGCTGGATCTGGGTGGCCGCGATCGGCTTGTCGAACATGACCCGCTGCCCGGCGTAGCGCAGGGCTTCGTCATAACACGCCATGGCCGCTCCGATGGCACCCCAGGCGATTCCGTAGCGCGCCTGGGTCAGACACATAAGCGGGCTCTTGAGCCCACCCGATTTGGGCAGGATAGCGTCTTTGGGGAGCTGCACATCCTCAAGGTGGATCTCGCTGGTGTCGGAAGCCCGGAGGGAAAGCTTTCCTTTCTGATCCTTGCCGGTGTAACCCTTGGTATCGGTGGGTACGATGAAGCCTCGAATCGACTTGGGATCATTGACGTCACCGGTCTTGGCCCAGATGATCGACACGGTGGCTTGCGAGCCATTGGTGATCCACATCTTGGTGCCGTTTAATACCCATCCATCGCGGGTCTCCCGCGCGGTAGTGACCATGCCGCCGGGATTGGAGCCGTAATCAGGCTCGGTGAGCCCGAAGCAGCCGATCTCCTGGCCCGAGGTAAGAAGCGGCAACCAGTGCTTCTTCTGCTCCTCGCTCCCGAAGGCGTAGATCGGATACATCACCAGCGCACCCTGCACCGAGGCGAAGGATCGGATCCCGCTGTCGCCCCGCTCCAGTTCCTGCATGATCAATCCGTAAGCGACGTTGTTGAGACCAGCGCAGCCGTACTCCTCCGGCAAGTTGGCTCCGAAGAGGCCCAGCTCCGCCATGCCGGGGATCAGCTGTTTCGGAAATTTCCCTTCTATGTATGCGTGGCCGATGACGGGAATCAGGTTCTCGTCCACCCAGGTCCGCACGGTGTCGCGCACGGCCCGCTCTTCCTCGGAGAGGAGCGAGTCGAAGTTGAGAAAATCGACGCCGGTGAACTGGGATGTGCTTGCGGCGGTCACCATCAAGTGCCCTCGTGGGTCAAGGTCAAGTCTCGGCTGGAATATAGCGGACGGTCAGGCGGTCAGGCGGGTGCCGCGATTCTGGGTCACCTGCCGGTAGACTGCGAGATGCTGCTGGATTGCTTGCTCAAAGCCATACTTCCGGGTCACGTAGTCGTGAGCCTCCTCCCCTCGTCTCCGCCAGGTCTCATCCTTCAGAAGCTGGCGCAGGCCATCGGCGAAATCGTCGTTCGCCACCCGCCATCCAAACCGCGAGGCAAACCCGTCGGGATCGACCCGGCTGAGAATTGCGCACTTGAAGGACGCCGCTTCCAGAAACGACCGGGGCAATCCTTCGCGCAGGGCGGTATTGACCAGGATCCAGCTCTGGGAAAGCACCTGCTGAAAGCGGGTGGAGGAAAACTGATCGATGAACCCCTCCAGCTCGAGGTTGTCTATTCCGGCGTATTGGCGCCGCAGGGCGAGGGTGCGAGCGGCTGTCCGACCCTGGCCCAGAGCACTAAATCTCACCTCAGGAAACTTCCGGGCCAGGTCGAAGAAGAGCTGGGGCCGCTTGCGGCTATCCCAGCGGCCCACGAAGCATACGGTGGGGCGTTCCGCCTTTTGCACCGGGACACTGGAAGGACGCACCGGGTTGGGCAGGAACCCTGGCAGGGCCGCCAGCTGGTATTTCTTCTTCGCGATAGGCCGGGAAAACTCGTTGGGGCAGTAGACCGCGTCCGCCAGTCGGACCGCCCGGCTGACCAGCGGATTGTTCTCATAAGGAAGGGTCAGCAGGGTTCGAAAGCTGCGGTCGAGGAACCAGGACCGTAACTCCACCACCCAGTCGGCGGTTACCCTCGTGTCCCGACAGGTGACCACATGCGCGCCGTTCGGCGCCGCCTGCAGCGCCAGCCAGGTGCCGAGCGAGGGTTCCTGCGAGTGATAGACATCGGCCTGGCAGGCGCGCAGCAAACTGAACTGGGTTTTGATCGAATGCGCTCGGAAGGATAGGACCGCCACTCCTTCGACGTTTTCCCGCTCAGGTTGATCGCCCCTTGCAGGGGTAACCACCGTGACGTCCAGGCCGCGCCGCACCAACTCGGTTGCGAGCACCCGTGTGGCGCTTCCGTAGCCGCCGTACTTTCCCCAGCCGAAAAATTCGCTGACAATAAAACACAACTTCATTCCTGCCTGGCCTGCTCCCGAAGGACCCGGCGATAGACGCTTTCGGTCAGGTCGGCTGAGTGTTCCCAGTCATGCTGGTCCTCGACCAGCCGTCTCGCGTTCTGTCCCAGGGCACTCGCCAGTTCCGCATTCCCTAATAGCGTAAGGGCTCCCTCGGCGAACCCGTCAATGTCACCGTCGGCAACCAACCACCCGGTCTGCCGGTGATGCACTCCCGGGGCGGACCCTTCGAACGAGAGGACCGGTTTTCCCGCCGCCATGTAGTTCAGGAGCTTGACCGGTATCCCGTCACAGTCGATTCGCGGGTTGACTGCAATGGTGGCTCCGGCAAGCAGTCTGGGGATTTCCTCGAAGCGCGCCCGCACCAGTTCGATGGATCCCAGTACGCCCAGCTCTCGGGCGAGTGCGTCGTACCGGTCGAATGAAGAGTCGGTGACGATCTGCAGACGGACGTCACTCCTCCGATTCAGCACCTTGCGGAGCGCGAGGAGCATGAGATCGATCCCCTGGTAGGGAGCCAGGTTCCCGGTAAAGATCAGTATCGGGCTTCCATTCGAGTTCCTGGCTCTTCCGTTGGCGACCTGGGAGAAGAACTGCGCCTCGACACCGTTGGGGACGACCGAGACCCCTTCCTCCCGGACTACTCCGAGCTGCAGCAACCGGAGGCGGATTCGCTCGGTCACCGTGATCACGTGGTCCGCCACTCGAGGCAAGCGCCGGTCGAACAGCGAGGCGATGCCCCGTTTGACCCGAAGTGGAAGACCGAGGTGGTAGAAGGGAAGCTCGGACGCCAACAAGGTATGCGCGTCGAAGATGATGGGTGTGCGGGCTCTCAACCGAGCAGCGGCGGCGACCAGCAGACTCTCGAAGTGGTGAGCATGGATGATGTCGACCGGATATCGGTGCAGGACCTGCCACAGCTTGATAGCCAACAGGGGATCCAGCAGGGCGAGCTTCACGTAAGTCGGACCCGGGGACGGGTTTCGGTAGGACCCGAGTGCGGGGATGCGGTGCACCGAAACGCTCGGCGCCATCTCGGCGCCGCCGTAGTGATACGTCACGACGTGGACCCGGTGACCCCGCGCAGCCATGGCTTCGGCCAGCCGCTGGATCCGGATCGGAGTTCCTCGCCGCGCCGGATAGGGGCAGGCTGCTA
>JAICPP010000081.1 GCA_025929805.1 Gemmatimonadales bacterium
ATCGCACTGGCCCGTTCGGGGTCGATGTCTCCCACGGCTATGACGACCGGGCGCACACCCAGAAGGCCCTTCTGATGCCAGCCCCGCACTTCGGTTGGTGAAATCGAGGCGAGCGACTCCGGAAGGCCTCCCACGGGGAGCCCATATGCCTGATCACCGAACGCGGCGGCAAAGCCCAGTTGAAAGGGGTAGCGAAACATGTCGTCGGCGACCTGCTCCGCTTCCAGGATCATGAGCCCGCGCTCCGTGTCCACTTCGGCCTCACCCAAGTGGGGGGACGTGAAGACCAGGTAAAGGAGAGCCGCCGCCTCGGCCAGATGCTCGGCCAGAACCGTGCTGCCGAAGCCGACCCAGTCTGATGCCGCACTCGGGCTGAGGGTGCCACCCAGGCGCTCAAAGGCAAACGCCAGCGCGCCAGCATCCAGGTCGCCGGCACCGCGCATAGCACTCCGTACCGTGAGGGAGCCCAAGCCGGCCCTACCGGGCGGATCGAAATCGACCCGGGGTACGTAGACACCGACGGTAACGAGAGGAACGCCGGGCT
The DNA here is from genome assembly GCA_025929805.1 of Gemmatimonadales bacterium. Classification (GTDB taxonomy): domain Bacteria; phylum Gemmatimonadota; class Gemmatimonadetes; order Gemmatimonadales; family GWC2-71-9; genus CAVVWJ01. The sequence goes on from JAICPP010000081.1 coordinate 545, forward strand.
TCCGCCGCACCAGCAGGTCCACGCCATCCAGACGGGTGTGCAGCACCTGGCTGTTCCACTGACCTCCTGCATGAACTGGTGGGGGAAGCTTTGGTGTCTTTGGGGCCGGTGCGATTGATTCGCTAAGTGCGGTCAGCGCGAAACTCCCCTCCAGCAGCTGCGGAGTGAGATCGGATCCCTCGTTGTCCGGAAGGTAAGTCACCCCGGATACCATATCGGGGTGCAGATAGCGGGCTGCCGCATCCCGAACCAGGTCTGGTTCGACGGTCTGCAATGCGGCGTACTCCCGGTCGAGAAACGACACGTGGTCCAGTGCTTCGGCAGCGGCGAGGGCGGATGCCTTCCCTTCCATGGGCTCCAAGCGGCGAGCCCAGCGAGCCAGCACCAGAGTTCGTGCCCGTTCCAGTTCCTCTGGCCTGGGTCCCAGCAAGGTAAGTCGGGCAACACACTCGGCGATTCTGTCGATAGCTTCGGCCAATTTGTTGGGATCGAGATCGGCATCGATACTGAAAACCCCGAGCTCAGTGGGCGAGTAGTTGTGGGCCGAGATCGAGGAGACGACACCGGTTTCTCGCAACGCGCGGTACAACAGACTGCCCCTGCCGGAGCCCAGCACCGCCGCTGCCAGGTCGAGGGCCGGAGCATCCTCATGCAAGGCAGGCACTGTCCTCCATCCGAGCACCAGCTCCGCCTGGCTGACATCGCCCCTCAGCGTTCGGGCGCGGACTTCACGCCGGGGCGGTTCGTCCGGAGAGCGATCGCTGGCCCCGACCCGGGCCGGCCAGTCGGCGTAGGCTACACGGGCTCGATCCAGCGCACGCTCCGCATCGAGCGCGCCGGTGAGAGCCACCACTGTTCGCTCGGGCACGTAGCGGGAGTGATAATAGGAAAGCACATCGTCCCGGGTCAGCCGAGCGAGATGCGCTTCGTGCCCGATGCGCCACCGGCGAATCCGGTGACGATCGAACATCACTTCGTGCAGCGTCTCCTGAGCCACCGCACTCGGAGTATCCCGCTTGCGCTTGGCCTCCTGAATGATGACCTGAAGCTCCCGAGCCAGCTCGCTTTCGTCGATGACCGAGTTACGCAACGCATCGGCCTGGATGTCCAGGGCAATCTCCAGGCCGGACGCGGGCAGCACCGCGAAGTAGGTGGTGTGGTCGTACCCGGTACCGGCGTTGAGGTAGCCACCGGCTGCCTTGGTCTCCCGGGCAATGGCCCCCACCCCGCGGCGCCGAGTGCCCTTGAAGAACATGTGCTCCAGCACGTGCGAGATGCCGGTCCAATGATCCGGCTCATCGAAGAATCCGGCTTTTACATGAGTAACCACCGCCACAACCGGGGCGGAGTGGTCCGGCTGGACCAGGAGGGTCAGTCCGTTGGGAAGCACTTCCCGGCGGACGTTTTCAGTCCAAAGACATGAACGGTGAACGGTAAACGGTGATCGGGCTGGAGACGCGGTCATCGCCGGTGATCCTTGAGTTCAAAAGAAACAGGCGTCCAAACTTAACTGGGCGCCCGTTCACGGTTCACTGTTTGCCGCTTGCGCTTTTACTGGACGATCCGCAGCACCCCGGCTTCGGCGCTTCCCCGTATGAAGGCTTCGGCGTCGGTGGTGGGGATAACCACTCCGGTTTCGGCCTGGCCCCGCCGGGCCAGGCTGGCCATGAAATCAGTGAGAGACCCCTGGGCCCATTCGCGGTCGGCCGCTTTCATCTGCAAGAGGATTTCGTCCCAGGTTCCCCGCAGCGTGTGGCCGGCCAACGTCATGATCAGGTGGGCTTCGCCCTGGCCCGGCTTCTTGTGCATGGCGTGCAGTTCGCTGAGCAACGTCCCGAAGAGCTCGAGCTGGTGGGGGTCGCGCACCCCGCCGTCCGCCTGCTGAGCCTCGACCTCGGCCAGCAGCATGTCGATGGAGTCGGGCTCCCCCGCCACCTCGCCGAGACGCACCAGCCAGGGTGCCAGCTCCGGATCCTCGTCCGGAAGACGATAGATCGATTTCTTGAGCTCGATATGCCGCCAGATGCCCAGTTCGTCGTAGTGATCCTCGGGCTGGGTGCGTTCGAGGTGATGCAGCGCCGCCTCGCTCTCCCCCCGATCATACAGCAGGTTGGCCAGGTAGATCCGGGCCTCGCTGTATCCCGCGTCGATCTCGAGCGCCCGCCGGAGCCAGTACAACGAACCCGCGTCGTTGCCCAGCCGGTGTGAAGCGTAACCCAGGCAGGCCGCCGCATCGGGCGATTCCGGATGAGCGGCAAAGGCCAGATCGAAGAAACGATGCGCCGGCCCGACCAGCCCTTCGCGGAACAGCGCCCGGCCGATCTGCAGCATCAGCTCGTGATCGTCCTGAAATCCCAGCTGGAGGATGCGTTCCAGGGAGCGCATGGCTCCGGCCCGATCTCCCAGTTTGAGCAACGTCTCGCCCAACCCGGCCAGCCCGTCTTCGTGATCGGGGTCCAGCGCGAGCGCCTGCTCGAAGCTCCGGCGGGACCATGCATACTCCTCCCGCGCGAGGTGCGCGTAGCCTTTACCAATGTGGAGTTCTACGGCATGGGGGTAGAGCGCTATGCCTTCTCTGAGGATCGTCAGGGCTTCATCGTAGCGGCCTTCGTTGTAGAGGTGATGGGCTTGTTCGTCAAAATCGTCGGAGCTGAGGAATGCATCCGACATTGGCTGGACCTCCCGCGGCAGGTTACCGACAAACTACGGTTTTGCGGCATAGTGAGCAAGAGAACTGGCAGCCTCTCCAAAGGGTTTGTTGCCTAGCTGACCACTGGAATGCTCTAGCGGCTCCTTCGTAGGAAGAAACAGCCGCAGATGAACGCAGATCAACGCAGATGAAACTGACCATCCGTAGCTTCAACTCAACAACTTACGTCTAGCCTGTCCTTTGCACCTGTTCGCAAAAGCAAGCCGCTTTATTTCCGCTTTGGGTCCGAAATTGAGCAGCAGCGCCACCTCGAGGACACCTGCTCGGAGGTAATTGAGCGTTTGTGCCTCGTGAAAAGTTTGAAGTGATTTGGCGGCCTTGAGGGCGATTGCCATGGCTTCACGATACACCGATTCCAGGAAGCCGAATCCGAGCTCGTTGTAAACCTCATAGAACGTCCGATAATCTTTCTAGTAAGCTCTTCATGCTTGAATCCGCGTTCATCTGCGTTCATCTGCGGCCACCTTCCTTCAACCCCGACAATATTGTCCCTTCTGACCGACTCCAGATGTACCGGTTAGCTTTGCTACGTGACCTTCCAGCGCAAGCTGCTGCTTGGATTTTCACTCATGGTTCTCCCCGCCCTTTTGGTCGGGGTGGGGGCGATCCGCAGCAATCTGCTCGAGCGCCGCGCCCTGCAAGCGCTCGGGGAGAGTATGGCGCGCACTCGAACTTACGCCGAGCTGGAGACGGCGATGTTCAATCAGAGCGACGTCATATGGCGCTACCTCAGCGGTCTGGATCCGACCGCCCGTAACGAGTTCTACCTTGCCGGTGAGGTCGTGGAGTACTGGCAGCAACGCTGGGCCGCTGAGCTTCGTCCCGAGGAGCGGGCTCTGGCGGACGGGGTCCGCGACATCCAGCAGCAGATTCAGAGCGCGGCCGAACGCATTTTTCGGCTGTACGACAGCGGCCAACGTCAGGCGGCTTTCAGCGCCGCCCAGCAGGAACTCAAGGGTCGGCTGCTGCCCGCGCTGACCCAGCTGAACCGCCAGGTGTACCGCCAGGCCAGGGAATCGAGCGTGCGGGGGGCATACACTCGGCTGGAGGAGATCCTCGCGGGCCAGAAACGCATTCTCCTGTTTACGCTGGCGCTGGCCCTTGGTGGTGGGTTGCTCGGCGCCGGGCTGATCGCGCGGAGCTTGGCGCGGCCGCTGAAAGACCTCACCGGGGCCATGGCCGTGGTCGGCTCCGGTCACCTCGATCACCCGGTGAAGGTGGACTCGCGAGATGAGGTTGGTGAGCTCGCGCGCGCGTTCGGCCACATGACAGAGAAGCTGCGGCAGTCTCGAGCCGACCTGCTGCACCTCAACGCAGAGCTCCAGACAAAGATCTCGCAGCTGGAGCACACTCAAGCCCAGTTGGTGCAGTCCGAAAAGCTGGCCTCCATTGGCGAAATGTCCGCCGCAGTCGCACATGGCCTGCGCAACCCCTTGGCCAGCCTGCGGGCGGCGGCCCAGGTGGTGCAACGCCATCCACACGCCCCTTCCTCGGCGGAACACCTGAAGGCCATTCTTGAAGAGGTGGACCGGCTCGATCGCCGGATCACCCACCTGCTGAGCTTTTCCCGGCCGGCGCCATTTCACCCTCTCAATGAAAGCGTGCCTCGCCTGATCGACGGTCTGGTCCCCGGCTTTGCCGGGCTGCTTCGAGAACGGGATATAGATCTCCAACTAGACCTGGCGCCGCAGCTCCCGGATGTGCGAGTGGATCCGGTGCAACTGGAGCAAGCCCTGGTGGAGATTGTTTCCAATGCTCTCGATGCCATGCCCCAAGGCGGCAAGCTCCGGATCAGCGCCGGGCAAAATGGAACGGCATCCGAGGTGATCATTCAGATCACCGATTCCGGGCCGGGCATACCGGATCAGGTGCTTCCCTCGGTATGTGAGCCGTTCTTCACCACCCGGCAGGAGGGAACCGGGCTGGGCCTGGCAATTGCCAAACGCTATGTGGAGCAGAATGGTGGAAGCATCGAAATCTCCAGCGGACCCGAAGGAACCACCGTCCGGGTGCGACTCCCGACCGCGGTCCCCAGCGAGGCACCGGTATGACTCCTCCGCGGTCTAGCGTTCTCATCGTCGATGACGAGCGCAACCTGGCTCGGGCAATGAAGGTCTTTCTCGGCGAAGCCGGATACGAGGCCGAAATAGCCGGCGACGGTGAAAAGGCGCTGGAGCTGCTCCAGACTCTGCGGCCCGATGTGGTCTTTACCGATGTCCGCCTGCCAGGAATCAGCGGAATCGACCTGCTCCGGCGGATTCGCGAATTCGATCCAGCAATTCCGGTCATAATCATGACTGCATACGGTACGATCGAAGGGGCCGTCGAGGCGGTCAAGCTGGGCGCATTCGATTACATGAAAAAGCCGGTGGACCTGGAGGAACTGAGACTGTTGGCCGACCGCGCCCGGGAGACAGCCCTCCTCAAACAGGAGCTGTCGTATTACCGGCGCCGCGCGGCCAACGAGGAGGCGCCCCTCGCCGGAATCCTGGGCGAATCGCCGGCCATGCTCGAGGTGGTGGACCGGGTACGCAAGATCGCGCTGCTGGAGGAGATACCTCCGGTGCTCATCACCGGAGAGACCGGAACCGGGAAGGGTATGGTCGCCCGGACGCTGCACAAGTTGGGCAGCAGGGCGGGCAAACCGTTTATCGAAGTGAACTGTACCGCGCTGCCCGCAACCCTGATGGAAGCGGAGCTCTTCGGGTACGAGCGCGGGGCGTTCACCGACGCCAAAGAGTCCAAGCTCGGGCTCTTCGAGGCGGCGGAGGGAGGTTTCATCTTCCTCGACGAGGTAGGCGATCTGGAGCTCTCACTTCAGGGAAAGCTGCTCCGGGCCATCGAGGAGCAAACCGTGCGGCGGGTTGGCGGCATCCGGGACCGCCGCATCGATGTGCGAATCCTGGCGGCTACCAACCGCAACCTCGAACAGGAGGTTCAAAACAAGCTCTTTCGCGGGGACCTCTACTTCCGTCTGGCCGTGATCCTGCTGCATCTCCCTCCACTTCGCGAGCGGGGTGACGATGTGCTCTTGCTGGCCGAGCATTTCCTGCATCGGTTCAGCGGCAAGTATGGAAAAGACGTCCGCCGCCTCGATCCGGCCGCCCGCGACGTCCTGATGGCATATCCCTGGCCCGGCAACGTTCGTGAGCTCAGCCACGTGATCGAGCGGGCGGTCCTGTGGAGTCGGGACGGCACCCTGACCACCGAACATCTCTCGCTTACCGCTCCCGAAGAACCCGCGACAGAGGGCTCGGCACCAATCGGCGACCTGAGTCAGTGGGAACGATCGATGATCGAACAGGCAATGCTGGAAGCCGGGGGAAACCAAACCAAAGCGGCCCAGCGGCTGGGAATCACTCGGGACACATTGCGCTATCGCCTGAAGAAGTTCGGGATCCAGGCTGGTGGGTGAAATGCCCCACTTGGTTGGTATGCCCCACCCATATCACTGGTGAGCCGAGAGCAGGCATTTCCAGGGCGAGCCGCAACTGCTCTACCCACCGCGGCTTGCGATTTATCATCGCCTCCAGGTCCAAGTGGCACACCCTCTGCTTAATCAGCAGCGTCGGTTCGAAACGGTCCAGCTGGGAAAACACCCAGAGGACTCACTGATTCATTCACCATACTCGTGGAGTGCGCCTCATGTCCTGGACCAAGCCCGAAGCTGAAGTCGTGGCCGTGACCATGGAAGTCACAGCATACGTTGCGACGCTCTAACCTGACTTGAAATGGAGGGCTCGCGAAAGCGGGCCCTTCAGTTATCAGGCTTGCGCGTCGTTCTCTTAGGTACTGCGGCCGGTGGTGGTTTTCCGCAGTGGAACTGTTGGTGCCCGCCGTGCCGCATGGCCCGGTTCGAGCCGCACCGAGCAATCCCCAGGAGCCAGTCCTCGGCAGCGATCAGCGCTGATGGCGAGCGCTGGTTCCTGCTCAATGCCTCCCCCGATGTCCGGGATCAGCTCTCCTGTTTGCCGGGACCCGCTCCCTCAGGAGTGCGCCGAGTCCCGGTCGAAGCCGTCCTTGCGACCGATGCCGAACTCGATCACACGGTCGGCATTCTGCTCCTCCGAGAGGCCCGATCGCTCCAGCTGTACGTGACCTCCGCGGTGCGATCGATTCTGGAGCAAGACTCGCGGATCGTGTCGGTGACCCGAGCCTTCGCCCAGGTGAACGTTACCGAACTGACGCCCGGACTGAGGACGTCCCTGCGGTACCGAGACGGACAGACCAGTGGACTCTCGGTTGAGCCTTTCACTGTACCGGCCGGCCCCCCGAGATTCGCCTCTGCTCCAGAAGCAGGGCATACCGTGGGGTTCGCGATCCAGGATCAGGCAAGCGGCGGCTCCTGCGCCTTTGTGCCGGGTTGCGGCGATCTGAGCCCGGCCATGCTCGAACGATTGGGGAAGCACGATCTGGTGCTATTCGATGGGACATTCTGGAGTGACGACGAGCTGGTGAGACTGGGAATCAGCGACCGCCTCGCGCGCGACATGGACCACCTGCCGGTCTCGGGGCCGGAGGGTAGCCTGATGCGGCTGTCGGCCATGTCAGGACCCCGCGTGGTGTATACCCACCTGAACAACACCAACCCCATGCTGATGGAGGATTCCGCGGAACGTGCTGTGGTCGATCGCGCGGGTCTCACGGTAGGAGTGGACGGCATGAGCTTCATGATATGACGAGCACGCTGAGCGCTTCATTCCTGGCTGCCCCGCCGCCGCCCCCCATTCCGGTCTTGGAGCATCCCCTGCTCCCCGACGCGCTCGCGCACAGTCTGCGCGCGTTCAGTACCTCCTACTATGCGAATCACCCGTTTCATCAGTTGATGCACGAAGGACGGCTGACGCCTCGGCAGCTGCAGGGCTGGGTGGCTAACCGGCTGGCCTACCAACGGGCGATCCCGCGGAAGGATGCCGCCATTATCTCGAACTGCCCCCTGCCGGAGGTTCGGCGGGAGTGGATGCAACGGATAGTAGACCACGACGGCATCCGCCCCGGCACCGGCGGCATCGAGCTGTGGATCCGACTGGGCGAGGCACTCGGGGTGCCGCGGGAGGAGATGGAAGACGAGCGCCATGTGCTGCCGGGGGTGCGCTTTGCCGCCGAGGCTTACGTGACCTTCTGTCGGACGAAGCCGTGGATCGAAGCGGTAGCCTCGTCACTCACCGAGCTGTTTGCACCCGACCTGATGCGCAAGCGGATTGCAGCCTTCCCTCAGCACTACCCCTGGATCAGTGCCGAAGCCATGGAGTACTTCAAGAGCCGGCTGGTGCAGGCTCCGCGGGACAGCCAGCAGGGGCTGCGCCTGGTGCAGGAACACTGCACCACGGTGGAAACACAGCAGCGAGCCTTCGAGGCGCTCGCCTTCAAGCTGGAGATGCTCTGGGTAATGATCGACACCATTCACAACGCTTACCTGGAGCCAGAGTGCCCGCCGGTATCCCAGTCCTGACCCCCGACTCCGTTCCACGGCTCTGGCACGTGGCTCGACTGGACTTCGATCCGGTACGGCAGCGCCACGTCCTGCTCTACCCGGAGGGGGCCGTGCTGCTCAACGACACGGGGGCCGCAATCCTTGCCCTGTGTGACGGGAATCGAACGGTGAAGGAGATCGCTTCCATTCTAGGAGAGCGTTACCAGGCTGATGTGAGCACCGACGTCAGCGATTACCTGGCCCAGATGGCCGATCGGGAGCTGGTTCGTGCCGGATAATCTTCCCACTACGCTGCTGGCGGAGCTCACTCACCGGTGTCCGCTCCACTGCCCCTACTGCTCCAATCCTTTGGAGCTGATTCGAGGGAACGCCGAGCTGGCCACCGAGGATTGGAAGCGGGTCTTTTCCGAGGCCCGGGCACTCGGGGTTCTGCAGCTGGGCCTCTCGGGCGGCGAGCCGTTACTGCGAAAAGACCTCGAGGACCTCGCCGATCACGCGCGCAGTGTCGGCCTGTATTCCACGCTGGTGACATCAGGATTGGGACTGACCCGCCCCCGGGCTGAGCGGCTCAAGGAAGCGGGGCTGGAGCACATCCAGATCTCGATCCAGGACTCGGACGCCGAGGTCGCCGAGCGCATTGCTGGAGTCCGCTCGGTCAAACACAAACAGGCCGCCGCGGCGCTGGTTCGGGAGCTGGGCTTTGCGTTTACGGTGAATGTCGTGCTCCATCGAGCCAACCTCGACCGGGTCGGTGAGATCATTGATATGGCAGCCGATCTAGGCGCGGATCGCATCGAGCTGGCGAATACCCAGTACTACGGGTGGGGGCTCAAGAACCGGGCAGCGCTCCAGCCCACACGCGAGCAGGTCGAGCGGTCCCGCGAGATAGCGGAGCAGGCCATTCAGCGCTACCGCGGTCGGATGCAGATCCTCTACGTGCTCCCAGACTACTACGAGCCCTTCCCCAAGGCCTGCTACGGTGGCTGGGGTAAGCTCTACCTGGTCATTGCTCCGAATGGCAGTGTGTTGCCCTGCCATGGAGCGACGCAAATCACTTCGCTGAGCTTCGACAACGTGCGAGAGCACTCGCTGGAGTGGATCTGGCGGGAATCGGATGCTTTTCAGGCATTCCGAGGAGACGGCTGGATGAAGGAGCCGTGCCGGAGCTGCCCGCGAAAGGCAGTGGACTTCGGCGGCTGCCGCTGTCAGGCGTTTGCCCTCACTGGAGACGCTGCCAACACCGACCCGGTCTGCACCCTCACTCCGCTGCGCCGAATCATCGATCAGGCGGTGCTCGAATCCGCCGAGCCGGAAACCGAGTACGAGTACCGTTACGTCGGGGGCGAGCCCGCGCGAGTCTGAGGAGAAAGCTCAGGACAGACCGCGCCGTCCTGGGACGGAACGGAGAGGTCCCGCACGATGCTGATCCGCTGCCGGATTCGGGACCGGATCGCCTGCCGAACGGTTCTGCCGGCGGGGACAGTGGTCTCGATGGTGATACTCCGCTCCCGGCTCATCAGCCCCGCCACCGGGTGCCACACGAAAACACCACGCTCCTGGCTCACCTGATCCAGCTCGAGTGGAGCCGAGTCAGGGCCAACCTCGGCATTCCGCGATTCCCGTCGCAACTGAAGCTCGAATCGGTAGAGCGGCACGCCTGAGAGCGCGCTGTCCGACAGCCGCTGGATCGTGAGGCCGGCGGAATCGGTCCAGACTTCTCCCACGTATAGCGGACGCGGCGGCAGAGGAGGAAAGAAGTCGTCCAGGGCCGTGGCCATGCCGGCAACCTCAGCCACCTCGTCCGGAACGAATGGCCGGGCTCGACTGGAGTACATGCCGGACTGGCTCAGAGTTCCCCGATAGCGACCGCCGATCAGTCCATCGGTGTCCGGCCGGAGCATGGCCTCCGGCGAGCGCCGCCAGACGCTCAGCGACTCGAGCCACCCCTCCAACGCCAAGCGGCCTCCGTCAGCCTTCGCCCGGAAGCGCCAGACACCATTTCGTCCCGATCTCTGCTCCCGATCGCGGCGGCCGGCTTGGGTCAGAATGATGGATCGAGAGGCCTCGTCGAACCGGGTGCAGTTGAGCTGGCCGGCGCTGTATCCGATCGCGCTCACTTGCCCCGGAGCGCGAGGAGCCGGAGTTCCCAGCAGAAACATCCAGGCCGCGCCCGTCAGAAGCGGGGCCAACACCGGCCTACTCTGCTTGCATGTAGGGGTATCGATAGTCCTTGGGCGGGTTCAGCGTCTCTTTGATGCTGCGGGGCGAAACCCAGCGAAGCAGATTCAGGATCGAGCCCGCCTTGTCGTTCGTGCCACTGGCCCGGGCTCCTCCGAATGGCTGCTGACCCACCACCGCACCGGTCGGCTTGTCGTTGATGTAGTAGTTGCCGGCCGCATGGCGGAGCGCCTGGTCTGCTTCGGTAATGGCTCGACGATCCCGGGCGAACACCGCTCCGGTGAGCGCATACGGACTGGTCTGATCTACCAGGGTCAGCGTTTCTTTCCAGCGCCCCTCGGGGTACACATAGGCGGTAAGCACCGGACCGAAGATCTCTTCGCACATCAGTCGGTACCCCGGATTGTCCACCTGAAGCAGCGTCGGTTGGACGAAAAAGCCGATGGAGTCGTCCGTGCCACCGCCGGCCAGCACCGTGACGCCAGGATCCCGTTTGGCTGCCTCGAGATGATCTCTTAATCGAGTGAATGCGGGTCTATCGATCACGGCTCCCATGAAATTCCGAAAATCCGCGACGTCGCCCATCCGAATATCCTCGATCATTCCCACGACCCGATCCCGCACGGCAGGCCACAGCGTATCCGGGATATAGGTGCGGGACGCGGCACTGCACTTCTGTCCCTGGTACTCGTAGGCTCCACGCACGATGCCGACAGCCAGCGCATCCACATCGGCACTCGCATGCGCCAGAATAAAATCCTTGCCGCCCGTCTCGCCCACAATCCTGGGATAGCCGGCATATCGCTCGAGATTGGCCGCCACCGTCTTCCAGAGGCTCTGAAACACCGCGGTGGATCCGGTGAAGTGGATCCCTGCCAGCCGCGGGTCGGCCAGCAACGTCTCACTCACCTCGACCGCATTGCCGGGAAGGAAGTTGATGACACCAGCGGGCAACCCCGCTTCCTCCAGCAGCTTGTAGAAGTACCAGTTACTCAGCATGGCACTGGCGGCGGGCTTCCAGACGACCGCGTTGCCCATCAGGGCGGGTGCGGTGGGCAGGTTTCCCCCGATGGCGGTGAAATTGAACGGCGTTATCGCGTAGACGAACCCTTCCAGCGGTCGGTGGTCCATCCGGTTCCACACGCCGGGCGATGAGTCCGGCTGCTCGCGATAGATCCGCTCGGCATAGTGCACATTGAAGCGGAGAAAATCGATCAGCTCGCAGGCGCTGTCGATTTCAGCCTGGAAGGCGGTCTTGCTCTGGCCCAGCATGGTGGCCGCGTTGAGCAACTGTCGGTGCGTAGTAGCGAGAAGCTCAGCCGCCCTCAGGAAGACGGCTGCCCGATCCTCGAAGCGCCACCGTCCCCATTCTTTTTGGGCTTTTACCGCCGTGTTCACCGCGGCCTCGATGGTCTGACGGTCGGCTTGATTGGTCTTTGCCAGCACCCGGCCGTGACAATGAGGCGAGACCACATCGTGGGTGGCACCGGTCCGAACTTCTCGTCCAGCGATCACCGCGGGGATGTCGGCCTGACGGGATCCGACGGTGCCGAGAGCCGCCTTCAGAGCGGCGCGTTCAGGGGATCCCGGCGCATAGGTGAGCACCGGCTCGTTTCGGGGGATGGGAATGTTCCAGATGCCGCTCATTACTTCACCAAACGACGGAGATCAGGTGAAGATAATCAGAACAGCCCGGGCGGCGGTTTGTCCGGACCGGCCAAAACGGGCTTCTCGAGCAAGGCAAACCCGTTGGATTTGAGGATCGCCTGCCCTTCAGGAGCAAAAACAAACCGCACGAAGGCCTGTGCCAGTTGCGGATGGGGCGCAGCTTTCGGAATCGTCAACGCATACACGATCGGCTCACCCCGAAACTCGACCGAGTCCTTGCCGGCACGGCTCACCCCGGGGAGGCGCACGGCCGCCTGCGCGTACCAGTCGGTCAGTTTTGGGTCGCTGAGATCGATCTCCGGCGGAAGCACGACGTACCGGAG
>JAICPP010000221.1 GCA_025929805.1 Gemmatimonadales bacterium
CGTGGTTAACCGGCTCGGGCTCGAGGCGTACCTGCAAGGAGTCGTATCGGCGGAAATGGGCCGGCGTAACTGGAACGAGCAGCCTGCTCTCGAGGCCCAGGCCGTGGTGTCGCGCACCTTCGCGCTCCAGAAGCTGGGCCGCTGGAGGAACCGAGGCTTCGACCTCACCGCCGGCGTTGCCGATCAAGTGTATGGAGGGTCTGCGGTGGAAACTCCCGAGGGACGGGCCGCAGTAAGCCAGACGCGCGGCCACATCCTCACCTACAACGGGGCTCCGATCTGGGCGTTCTTTTACTCAACCTGTGGCGGCCGGACCGCGGATGGTGTCGAGGTGTTTCGTGGTGCGATTCAGCCATATCTGCGGTCGATCACTGACCGAGCCGAGAACGGCTCCGCCTATTGCAGCATTTCCCCTCGGTACCGCTGGCACGAGGAGTGGACCGACCAGTCGCTCCGCGCCACCCTGGAGCGGAACCTGCCCGCCGCAGCCGGAGTATCCAGCGGGTCGGTGCGCCAGGTGAGAGACATCCGAATCGCCCGGCGGACCGCCTCGGGGCGAGTCGACCAGCTTGCCATCGCCCTGGGAGGGCCGGAGATCCAGGTCGCGGGGTCGGCCATCCGGCAGGTGCTTCGGCCGGCCTCGGGTGAGCTCCTGCGGAGCACTGCATTTACCCTAATCGCAACCGGTGGGGGAGAGCGGGTGACCCATCTGTCCGCTGATGGCATGGGAGCCGGGCATGGGGTGGGGTTCTGCCAATGGGGCGCGGTAGGACGGGCTCGGGCGGGGCAGGGATACCAGCAAATTCTCGCGGCATACTTTCCGGGAACCAGGGTGGCGCGCCGCTACTGAGGAGGAGAGTTGATGACCGGCAGTCGCAGCGCTGCTGCCACTGAGCGTCTCAAGGTGGGGATCGTGGGTGGAGGTGCCATCGCACAGGTGGCTCACCTGCCTGTGCTCAAGAAGATGCGAACGGTCGAGGTCCAGGCCATCTGCGACACCGATCTGCCCAAGGCCCGCGCCCTGGCCGACCGGTTCGGGGTCAAGGACGCGTTCGATGATATCGAGGAGCTCCTGAAGTACGAGGTGCTCGACGCGGTGGTCATCTGTTCACCAACGCACCTCCACGAATCGCACATCCAGGCAGCGCTCTCCTCCAATCTCCATGTCCTGGTCGAAAAGCCGCTGGCCATGTCTGCCGTCGGCGTGCAACGCATCATGCGAATGGCCGAGAAGTACAACCGCGTGATCATGGTCGGCATGAATCATCGGTACCGTCCCGATGTTCAGATCGTCCGCAGCTTCGTCCAGAGTGGAGAGCTCGGCAGCATCGAGAGCATCCGGGGTAGCTGGCACGTATTTCGTCCCGGCCGGGCCCAGTTGGGTTGGCGCCAGCGAAAGGAGCAGTCGGGCGGCGGTGCGATGCTCGACCTGGGCCATTCGATTCTCGATCTCGGTCTGTGGCTAGGCGGGAATCCCACTCCTACCCGCGTGAGCGCCAGCCTGGACCCGGTGGGCCGCGAGCGAACCGTCGAACAATCGGGTAGCGCCTTTGTCGTCTGTGAAAACGGGGTGTCGATCTTTGTCGACGTCACCTGGCGTCATCTGGGCGAGGGGGAACGGTTCGGGGTAGGACTCCGGGGAAGCAAGGGCACCGCCGGCATCAATCCACTCAACGTATGGAAGGAGCTCCACGGCGTCGCGGTCGATGTGTCGCCCACCGGCTCGGTCAGCCGGGAGAACGCATTCACCGCGTCCTATCGCGCGGAGTGGGCACATTTCCAGGCGGCCATAGCGGGAGAGGCGAAGATTCCGGCGCTCAAGGAGCATCTGACGCTGCACCAAGTGCTCGACGGCATCTATCGATCGGCGTTCGAGAATCGAGATGTGGAGTTGTGAGGGCGGGCGGGCGGCAGGTCTTGCGGGTTGCTACCACAACTCTGGTAACTGTGCTCGCGTTTACCACTCCATCCGCGCTCTCAGTAGCTCAAGACCTACCGCCGTACCGCCGTCCCGCCGTCCCGCCCTCAGAACCTGGCTCCGAATTGACCGTTTACCTCATGACCATGGGCCCAGGCAAGTACGTGTGGGAACGGTTTGGGCACAACGCCATCTGGATCCACGACCCGGTACGGGGGACCGATCAGACCTATAACTACGGGCTGTTCGATTTCGGTCAGGAAAATTTCCTGCTCCGGTTCATTCAGGGCAGGATGTGGTACTGGATGCAGGGGTTCCCGGCCCAGTCTTATGTGGCGTCGTATCGGCGGGTCAATCGGTCGGTGTGGGTGCAGGAGCTCGAGATCCCGGCAAAGGCACGGCGCGAGCTTCAGGCTTTTCTGGAATGGAACGAGCGCCCGGAGAATCGGTTCTACCACTACGACTATTACCGAGACAACTGCTCGACCAGAGTGCGTGACGCCCTCGATCGCGCACTGGGGGGACTGATCCGGAAGCAGACCGGCACCCGTCCCACCGGGAGAACCTATCGATTTCACACGCTACGGCTCACCGCCAACGATCCCCCGATTCATACCGGCCTGCTGCTCGCACTGGGTCAGCCGGTTGATCGTCCGATCTCTGCCTGGGAGGAGATGTTTCTTCCTCTGGCACTGCGGGTGCACCTGCGGAATCTGACGGTGCCTGGCCCTGATGGCCGCCCCGTTCCACTGGTTCGCTCCGAGCGCACTTTATTCCAGTCGAGCGAAGCACCTCCCCCTCCCGAGCCGCCGTCCTGGTTTGCCGGTTACTTCGCCACGGGATTGGCCATCGGAGGTCTGGCCCTCGGTCTGGCAGTGGCTGCACCCGGCAGCCGACCCGCGCGCTTCGGCTTCCTGGGGGTGGCGTGGATCTGGCTGCTGCTGTCGGGCGTAGCGGGCCTGGTCGTGGCAGGGTTGTGGGGCCTCACCGATCACGCGGCTGCCCACCGCAATGAGAACATCTTGCAGGCCGATCTCCTTACGCTTCCGCTTCTCTGGCTGGTGACCCGGCTCGTCTTCGGCTCTCAGTCAGCCGCCAGGCCCGCAGTTCTTCTCGCCACCGCAGTCTTCGCCCTCTCCCTTTTGGGGATTCTGCTCAAGCCGCTACCGTCCTTCTATCAGGTCAATTCAGGTATTGTGGCTCTGGCGTTACCTGCGCACGCCGGCATGGTGGCTGCTATCCGGCAACTTGCGCGACGTCAAAAGCCTCGGACCCTGCGTGCACCTTCCCGGGCTTCCGGGTAATCCGGATAGGCGGAAAGAGCCTGATTGTAGTGCTGGGCAGCCTTGGCCTTTTGGTCCTCCCTTTCATAGAGCAGGCCGAGGCTGTAATGGGTGAGGGCTTCGGTAGGAATGACGCGACTCTCGGCCTCCGGTTGATCCCGGTGTGAGGGGCTTGCCTCCTCGAGCACCTTGTGGCCTACCCGCCGAACTATGCGGTGGAGATCGGCTCGGTCCTGCAGCTTGGGATCGTTGTTGGACACCACCTTCAAGATCTGACCGCCCTCGGTATCCACGATTCTGACATCGAGGCGGAACTTCCCGTAAAAATCCGCAAAGTTGCCGGTGATCGCGTAGCGGGCACCGGCATCCTTGCCGATGCGAGCCGCGGTCGCAGCGTCGATGCGAGCACCGGGGACGACCTTGTGAGCCTTCAGCGCACTCGTGACCCGAGTGGGATCGGCCAGGCGCAGCTCCGGGTATTTACTCAGCTCACCGGCGATCGTGGCTGGAATGCCCAACTCGAGGGCCCGCGACACCTCTTTGTCCTGGCCAAAGGAGCCGCGATCTTCGAACGGCAGGATCGCGATGACTGCAGGTCCGGCTTGAGCCTGCGAGATCGTTGGCGCTGCCGTGGCAAGCATGCCCAAGGCCAGCGAGCCGCGCCGCCAGCAGTGTCTTTTCATAGGGAGAATTTCAGCCCTTCCACGGCAGCTTCTACCACGAGGCCGGGAGCCACGCGTTCGGCATAGTCCCGGGTGTCGGCCACGAGCGCATCCAATGCGGTATCGTTGTGCTCAGGCTCATGATGAAAAAGAATCAACCGGCGGCAGCGTGCTTCGACGGCAAGATCCACCGCCTGGCGGGGCGTCGAGTGTCCCCAGCCGGCCCGGGCCTGAATGATCTGATCGAGATACATCGCGTCATGAATCAGGATGTCGGCCTCGGCCACGAATTCCACCAGCCGCTCGCGCCAATCAGAAGGCACCTCGTAATTGCCTCCAGGCCCCAGCTCATTGTCCGTGACATAGGCGATCTCGCGGCCGCCAGGCGAGGGTACCAACCGGTATCCCAAAGTCGTTCCGGGGTGCCGCAGGCGGAATGCGCACACTGTGAAGCCGTCGATCTCGAACTCCCCCTGCTCGATCTCCACCACCATCAGTGACGCCGCCAGCGCGTTCAAGGGCACCGGGAAGACCATCGGATCCATCTGTCGTCCCAGGATCTCCTTGAGCGGTACTCCCTCCTGCGCCGCACCGTAAATGCAGACGGAAGTATCGCGGGAGCTGAGCGGCTTGAAAAAAGGAAGGCCCTGGATGTGATCCCAATGGGTATGAGACAGGAGGATGTCGGCCGACAGCACGCCCTGACGCTGTTTCA
>JAICPP010000014.1 GCA_025929805.1 Gemmatimonadales bacterium
TACGTGGGTGTCCCCACGGCCAGGCCGGTTCGAGTCAGCCGTTCGGGACCGGACGCACTGAGCGCGTGGGCGATACCGAAATCAGCCAGCACCGCCTGGTCCCCCTCAAGGAGGATGTTCTCCGGCTTGATGTCGCGGTGAACCACACCCTGTCGGTGCGCGTAGGCGAGAGCAGCGAGGACGTCACGGCTTATCCGCAGCGCCTCGTCCACCGAAAGACGAGTTTCCCGGCGCAGCCGTTGCCGCAGCGACTCACCTTCGACGTAGGGCATGGTGTACCACAGCCGGGCCCCGGCCGGTTCGCCGGTCTCGTCCTCACCCGAGTCGAAGAGTGGCAGAATGTGAGGATGCTGTAACTTTGCGGTAAGCTTGATCTCGCGAAGGAAGCGCTCGGTTCCCAGCGTCACCGCCAGCTCCGGATGGATGACCTTCAGCGCTACCGGCCGGTCCTGCCTCAGGTCGTGAGCCAGGTACACCGTGGCCATGCCGCCTACCCCGAGCTGGCGCTCCAGCCGATAACGGCCCTCGAGAGCGGCTTGGAACCGCTCCCATGAATCCGTCACCTGCGTTGGCCTGTCGCCAACCGGATCACTTGGGCTGGGCAGCTTGGATCGACTCGTCCAGGTTGTCCACCGCCTGGTTCACCCGGTCTCTCATTTGATCCCAGTTGGCCGCTGTAGCGGTTTCGAGCCGGGTCAAGGAGCCGTCGAGCCCGCGGCGTGAGGCGCGTATGTTGCGGAGCGCCCGATCGCTCACCGCGCCGCCCCGGGACTTGGCCTGGCTGGCGAGGTCGGCGATCTGCCGGTCGAGGTCGGCCAGCTGCTGGCGAATGGATTGGGTGAACTCCTGCCGGCGATCGAACGTGAAATCCGGGTTTACCACGCCGGTGTCGGCAGGTGGCATCGGTGTGGGCGTCAGGGTCGTGGCCGTGTCATCGCTCATCCCGCCGGTCTGGTTCGACTGCTGTCTCCTGCATCCAATGGTAGAAACGAGAGCCAGCATCACGGCGGCCAGAGCGAGATGTCGCATTTGGGGACCTCCGGAAAAATGGTAGAGTACGCTGCCCGCTAACCGAACGGACGCTCATCCGCGGTGGGCCCGTAGACCGACGGGAGGGAGACCTCCAGCAGTCGGAGATAGACCATCAAAGATCCGCGGTGGTGATACCAGTGGTTGAACATCAAAGATCGAATCATGTTGATACGCGGCACGGCTATGAGCTCGCGTCCGCCCTGGACCATGCGCCACGTGGCCATGGCGCGCTCCGGCGTCAGCTCTGACAGGAATTCTCGAGCCGAGGCAACGCTGTCGTCCAAGGTGGTGAGGATCTCCGCTGCAGTGCGTGCCTCCGGCTGACTGAACTCAGGGGCCTCGAACACATCCGGGCCCAGCACATGCATTCCCAGGCTGGGGATAATGGCGACATGCAGGGCGAGCTGTCCCAGCGTCGAGGATTTGGGGTGGGGTCTCCAGCTCATTTTGCCGTCCGGCACCCGTTGCAGCACCCGTCGCGTAGTCTGCGCTTCCTGCTCCAGCTCGCCCAGCAACAGTTCGGTAACCGGTATCATCTCGATGGTTCGATTCATCGGACTCTCCCCAATTCTATCTCAGAAGTACAAAACGCCCGCCGTCCGTCGTGGCAATTACCAGACACATGGCGATAAAGAGAAGATCGTAGTGCCAGCCGTCGCTCGCCTTGCCCCAGAACCCGGTGTGCCAAACAAACACCTTCTTCTGAATCGCTCCCAGCATGATCAGGATGAGCCCCAGCGCGGCGAGCTGCGGCAACACGCCGAGGGCCACACCGAGGCCACCTGCGAGCTCGGCGAGGCCCAGCAAACGGGTGAAGCCGGGACTCATGCCGATGCTCTTGCCGCGGGTCACCGGATCCTTCGCGTGACTCCAGCCGCTGGTTACGAAAACCCAGCCCACCAGAATTCGCATGAAGAGCAGGGCCAGGTCGCTGAACTGCAGAAGCCAGGGGAGACGCATGACTCAACACCGTGAACAGTGAAGAGCAAACGATGAACGGGGAATCTCAGCAGCCACCTGTTTACCGTTCACCGTTTACTGTTGACGCTCTCTCGTGCCGACGCCGCGCGGGCCGCCGATTGTGGGGGACTGCTGGAGCCGGAGCGCTGGTCATTCCCAGGTAACGGCGGAGCTGAGCAGTGCTGGGTTTCCGCACCAAGGCCTGCACCAGCTCGGCAGGGGGCTCGCTTTCGCTATCCAGCGAACGGACCTGGCCTGCCTCCCGTGCCAGTACTGGCCGTCCGTCGCGGTAGAGGATGCGGTTCGAGGTGAGTCCTGGGATGCGGTCGCCAGGCGTGATGATCCCGGTCAAGTTGAGCGGGTCGGCTGCACTGATACCGACGAGCTGCCCCTGTCCGCCGAGTCGGCGTATGGCGCGGAGCTGGCCCACGGCTTCCGGCAGGGCGAACTGCTCACCCGACATGCCGGTGACAAACCTGCCCCCTCGAATCTCACCCCGCGCCTCGAGCCGGCGATATGTCAGCAAGAGCTCCCGCCAGGGTGGGAGGCCGGATTCCCGGGTCAGCAGGCGTTTGAAGACGATTCCGTAGCGGTTGAGCAGGATGCGGGCGTAGAGGTCGGTCGGTACGGCGGCCCGGGGGTGAGTCGGTAGTGTGGTCTCATCGATTCCGGTCTGGGCTTCCAGCGTACCGCGGTTCCGCGCTATCGCCTGCTCCCCCAGCAGCGACCACCGTCCTGCACTTTCGATCCCATATGCAGCCCGCCGGTGACGACTCCGAGTGGCCTTGAGGGGTTTCCGCTTGTTGGACGGAGTAATTAATGCCCGTAGTCCCGCAAAGCTGTCGGAGGTGACCAGCCCGGCACCGGCCAGCTCGGCTAGCCCCTGCTCGACGTGGGTCGGCAGCAAACCAGAGGTGATGACCAGCTCGTGAAAGAACGAGGCGCCCCGCCGCTCCAGCGCTTCTTTAACCCCCTGGGCATAGGTCGAAAGCTCGGCGGACGTGGCTCCTCGTTCGGCCAGCCAGTGCTCCGCGTTTTCCCGGAGGAACAGGGCCACGGGGGAACTCTTGATCGGCCCGGCTGTCCCGCTGCCCCGCTGCCCCGCGGTGAGCCGCCCCCACGCGACCCGGCCCATCATACACAGTGCATCCAGCAGGGCGGGATCATACTCCTCACAGCGAGAAGACAAGACTTCGCGCTCCCAGGCGGATGCCGGAAGCTCGAAACCGTCGAGCTGGGCTACTACCGCGGCGAGTCCCTCCATCCCAGCCACCCGATGCTCAGGGTCCAGGCGCTGCCAGGCAAACAGGAATCGCATGAACTCCGCCGCACTCACCGGCTCGATTTCGGCCCGGAGCCGGTTCAACGTGGAGCGGTGAATGCGTGCCAGGAGTCGACGCTCGCACCATTCCAGGCCCGCTACCCCGGCAGTGAAGCGGCCGCGGAGGATGACACCCTCACCCTCCAGCGCGGCGAGGGCTATATCAGCCTCTGATTCTTGAAGGTCGAGAGATGCGGCCAACTGGCTGGCGGTGGCCGGGCCGACGATACCCAGTCTCCCTCGGAGCAGCTCGCGCACAGCCTCTTCCCGGCCAACCGCCGCTGCGCCGCGCAACGCCTTGAGCTCCTCCAGACGCTCGGTTGCAGTCCAGATCGCGAGCCCTGGCTGCAGCTCCACCCGTTCGGCCCGGCCGGCCTGCACCAGTTCTCTGAAGAAGTCACCCCACGACTTCCCGTCGCGGCCCGATATCCCTTCGACCTCAGTGAGGAAGCCGGAGGTGAGCAGGGCGTCGTGCAGTTCGTCGGCGTTCTGCGCCTCAGGCCAGGCCTCGTCCCGCACCCGCTCGATGGCGCTCGGATCCAATGCCCCCAAGTCATCGGCGGAAGAGGGCTCGAAGGCTCGCCGAGTGTAAACTGCCTGAGTCCTGCGCTCCTCCAGGGGAGCATCGTCCAGAAAGGCATAGGGCCTGGCGTTCAGAATCTCATGCGCCAGTGGGGAGGGCTCGGGAAGATCGCGTGCCACCAGCCGGAGCTCTCCTGAGTGGATCTGGCGGAGTACCTGGGTGAGCCCGCCGAGATCCATGACCTCATGAACGCAGTCATCTATGGTCTGGCGGACCAGGGGGTGATCGGGGATCTCGCGGTCGCCCGGTATGTTCTCCAGGCAGGCAGCGGCATCGGGGAAAGCGGCTGCCAGGAGATCCTCCGCCTGCATCCGCTGGATCTGGGGCGGCATCTTGCGCCCACCGCGACTCCGCGGAATAGCCAGCGCGATGTTCGCGTTCCAGCGCCAGTGGGTTCCGAACATCGGTGCATCGAGCAGGGCCTGCACCAGGATGTCTTCGACCGACTCAGGATGCAGAAAGCGGAAGACGGTTTCCAGGGGGAAGGAGTGCTGCGGCCCCAGCGATAGGAGCACTGCGTCCTCGGTTGCGGCTGCTTGGAGCTCGAAATTGAACTGCCGGCAGAACCGCTTACGGAGCGCCAGGCCCCACGCCCGGTTGACCCGGCTTCCGAATGGGGCATGGATGACGAGCTGCATGCCGCCGGCTTCATCGAAGAACCGTTCCGCGACTATGGTGTCCCGGGTAGGGAGGTTGCCGAGGAGCCGCTGGGACTCGGCAAGGTACTCGACCAGCTGGTGGGCAGCGGTTGCGGTGGAGCTTTCCAAAATGCTGTCATCCTGAGGAAGCCCTTCGCTGCGCTCAAGGGCAAGCTTCGCGACCGACGGATCTACTCCGGGTGCTCCGGTTATTGGCTGGATAGATGCTTCGCGCCGCTCAGGATGAGAACCGCAGAGCACTGCCTGGACCCACGCAGCCGCTTCGGCACGATTATCAAGCCGTTCCTCTACCCCTCGTCTCAGCTCCGCTACCGTGGCGCTCAGTTCGTCGCTCCGGGCCGGCGACTCGCCCAGCCAGAATGGAATGCTCGGCGGCTGGCCGTGAGCATCCTCCACTCTCACTGTGCCTTGCTGTACCCGGAGAATGCGCCAGGAGGTGTTCCCCAGTTGGAAGATGTCGCCCTGGAGGCTCTCGACCGCGAAATCCTCGTTGACGGTGCCGATAAAGGTGTTGTCGGGCTCGAGAATCACCCGGTAGTCTGCATTGTCGGGGATGGCGCCACCCGAAGTGATCGCAAGCAATCGCGCGCCGCGTCGACCTCTGATCCTGCCGTTCACCGCATCGTGGTGAATCAATGCGCCTCGACGCCCCCGGCGGGTCGCAAAGCCGTGCGCGAGCATACGAACGACCTCATCGAACTCGGCGCGCTCGAGGTCCCGATAGGGATAGGCTCGGCGGCACAGCCGGTACAGCTCGTCCTCCGCCCAGTCTTCTGCGGCCGACTCCGCGACGATGTGCTGGGCGAGCACATCCAGCGGCTTCCCCCGGATGACGATCCGATCCAGCAGCCCCCGGTGGACCGCCCCGATAATCGCCGTGCATTCCACCAGCTCGTCCCGGGTGAGCGGAAACAGCCGACCCTTGGGCGTGCCGTGCACGGTGTGCCCGGACCGGCCTACCCGCTGGAGAAAGGTGGATATTCGACGGGGAGTGCCCAGCTGGCAGACTAGATCGACATGGCCGATGTCTATTCCAAGCTCCAGCGATGCGGTGGCCACCAGGGCCTGAAGCTGCCCCGCTTTGAGTCGCTCCTCTGCATCGAGCCGAGTCTCCTTCGAAAGGCTCCCGTGATGGGCGGTGACCGCGTCTTCCCCCAGCCGCTCCGCCAGGTGCCGGGCGACTCGCTCGGCCAGCCGGCGGGTGTTCACGAAGACGATCGTCGTCTTATGCGCCTTGATCAACTCGGTGAGCCGGCCATAGATCTCATCCCACACCTCACCCGACATGACGGCCTCGAGAGGTGATTGGGGCAACTCGAGACCGATATCGAGGGCTCTGCGGTGGCCCTGGTCGATGACAGCAGGTGAACGGTGAACGGTGAACGGTAAATCTGAGGTGTCCGGCGGGGCGGGTTCATGGTTCCCCGTTGACTCTTTACTCAGTCCTACCAGCCACTCTCCCACCTGTTCGATCGGCTTCACTGTCGCCGACAGTCCGATCCGCTGGACCGGCTGGGAGGCCACATGAGCCAGCCGTTCCAGCGTGAGTGCTAGGTGTGCTCCACGGCGGGATTCGACCACCGCATGGATCTCATCCACGATGACGGTGCGCACCGTCCGGAGCATCTCCCGACTTCGTTGCGCAGTGAGCAGGAGGTACAGCGACTCGGGCGTGGTTACCAGGATATGGGGTGGCTTGCGGATCATCGCGGCCCGTTCGGCAGCCGGCGTATCGCCCGAGCGGATAGCCGCCGTGATTCTCGGCGCCGGAATACCCATCTCTTCCGCGAGGTGGCGGATCTCCCGTCTGGGCTCCGCCAGATTGAGATGGATATCCGCGCTCAGGGCTTTGAGCGGAGAGACGTAGACCACTCGGGTCTCATCCGGGAGCGGCCCCTCCAAGCCCTCTCGGAAGAGCTGGTCCAACGAGTGCAAGAAGGCAGCGAGTGTCTTGCCTGACCCGGTCGGCGCCGAGATGAGGGTGTGCCGACCCGAGCGGATCGCCTCCCAGCCCAGTCGTTGGGGTGTGGTGGGCTCACCGAAGCGGCGATGGAACCACCGGGCAACGACAGGGTGAAATGACGTGAGTGGCATGGACCAAATATACCGGCTTTTTGACTTTCCGAGTCTGCTTCGGGCGGCGCTTCCAGGTCCTTGACGGGACTGCCCAAATGGGATTATCTTTTTCCCAAGTGGAAAAGGAGGGCTTGCGTGGCCAGTTATCCTGATGCGCTGAAGGTGGCCCAGACCCTGGGGGGTCCCCGGGTTCTCCGGGAAAAAGTCTCTACCGTCGCGGATCTCCAGCGTGCGGTGGGAAGAGGCCTGCCCTACGCGGCCCTCAAGTACGTCCTGCGCCACTTTCCCCAGCGCCAGAAAACCAGAGTGCAGCAGATCGTGGTTCCACGCTCCACTCTACAGCGCCGAGAAGAAGAGGGGAGGCTCCGGCCGGCGGAAAGCGAGCGGCTGGAGCGGATCGCGCGCCTGGCTACCCTGGCCGAGCAAGTGTGGGAGTCGCCCGAGGAGGCCCAACGGTTTCTCACCTCTCCTCACCCGCAGTTGGAGGATCAGGCGCCGCTCGAGTTGGCCGCGACGGACCTGGGTACTCGCCGGGTCGAAGCGCTGCTCTGGAAACTGGAGCACAGTCTGCCGGTCTGAGTCTGCGAGCGACGTTGCCCATCGTCTATCGCCTCGCCAAGCGCAGGTACCCGGTCTACGACGGCAGCGGAGCCGCCCTCGAGGGTGCCCGCTGGAACTCACCCGGCCGGGTGCTCATCTACGCGTCAGAGCATTACGCGACTGCCATTCTGGAGAAGCTGGTCCACGCTGGTCGCACTCAACTACCAGGTGCCCACCACGCTGCCCCCATCGACATTCCCGACGATCTTGCCACTGAACTCTTCGTTCCTGATGCCGCGCCGGGGTGGGATGCGGAGGATTCCGCATCGGCTCGCGCTTATGGCGACGCGTGGCACGCGCGTGCGCGCACGGCGGTGCTCATCGTCCCTTCGCTTCCGGGCCAGCCGGTCGAGCGTAATTTCATCATCAACCCGGCACATGCCGATGCCGGGCGGATCGTGGTAGGGCAGACATTCGACGTGGTGTGGGATGGACGGCTCTTCGGCCCACATTTCTGATTCACCATAGAGGCACAGAGGACACCGAGGTTTGCGTGAAAATTCTTGGATGGGAGTTCTAATGTGATTCTGAGGGTAGTCGTTCGGTGGGCCTGTTTCATTCCCGTCTTCGTAGTATTTCTGGCGCCCACGGCCGGAGCCCAGGTGCGCGATAGCGCGGCCTCGAGGAACTCCGTTCTGCTGATACCGGATGCGGTGTGGGACGGCGTGGCGGAGCAGCCCAAGCGTGGATGGGTGGTCCTCGTAGGAGGAACCCGGATCGAAGCGGTTGGACCGCCCGGACAGGTGAGCCCACCGGGAGGCGCCCAGCGGCTGGAGCTCAAGGGGGCCATTCTGATTCCGGGACTCATAGAAGGGCATTCTCACCTCTTTCTCCATCCCTACAACGAAGCCCTCTGGGACGATCAGGTCCTCCGCGAGCCGGCCGGACAGCGGATGGCCCGGGCGGTGGCGAATGCAGCGGTAACCCTGCGGGCAGGCGTCACCACCGAGCGCGATCTGGGGACGGAGGGTGTCTTCGACTATGACGTGCAACTGAAACGCTCCATCGAGCTGGGCTTGGTGCCCGGTCCCAGGGTCATTGCCGTCACCCGGGCCATCGTGGCCACTGGCAGCTACGGCCCTCGCCGGACGGACTACTCCTTTGAGCCGGGTCAGGGAGCCGAGGAGGCCTCAGGCGTCGAAGAGATCATCCGGGTGGTGCGGAGTCAGATCGGCTACGGGGCCGACTGGATCAAGGTATACGCGGACTACCGCTGGGGCCCCAATGGTGAAACCAAGCCGACGTTTTCGCAGGAGGAGCTGAACCAGCTGGTGCAAACCGCGCACGGCAGCGGGCGGAGGGTTGCGGCACATGCCACCAGCCCCGAAGGCATGCGTCGGGCCGCGCTCGCCGGCGTGGAAACAGTCGAGCACGGTGATGAGGGAAACACTGAGGTCTTCCGACTGATGCGCCAGAAGAACGTGGCCCTGTGTCCCACGATCGCCGCGGCCGAGGCATACGCCCAATACTTCGAAGGGTGGAAACGGAGCTCGGAGCCTGCACCCAGATCCGTAATCGATAAACGAGCGAGCTTCCGCGCCGCGCTGCAGGAGGGGGTCATCATCTGTTTCGGCGGCGACGTCGGAGTCTTCGCCCATGGAGACAACGTGCGCGAGCTCGAGGCGATGGTTGCGAACGGGATGTCCCCGCTGGCCGCCCTGCGCGCCGCGACCAGCGGGAACGCGAAAATTCTCCATCTCCCTGACCGCGGGAGGCTGGAGCGCGGATTACTGGCGGATCTGGTCGCGGTGGAGGGAGACCCGACCAGAGACATCACGGCCCTGCGACGGATTCGGATGGTCATGAAAGGCGGCGCGAGAGTGCCCTGAACCTTCTCGAAAACCGTTTCCATCTCTCGTGATACCGGTCACTTACCCGGACACCTGCGCCGCCCATGTTGCTGCCGTAGTCTGGCAGGTCAGCAAGCTCAAACCGGGGCGGAACAATGGCCAAAGAGCGAACCGGAGTCCTCGGGCTCCTCAAAAAAAGCTTCAGCGACTTCATGGCAGATGATTGCATGGATTCGGCGGCAGCGCTGTCGTACTACACCGTCTTTTCGCTGCCGGCAATTCTGGTGCTGCTGCTCATGCTGGTCAGCTCCGTGATGGACCCCACTGATGTGCGAGGCGGGCTGGAGTCACAGATGCAGAACCTGATGGGTCCGACCGCGGGCGAGCAGGTTCGAACCATTATAGAGGAATCGGAACAGCGTCCCAGTAGCGGTTTCCTTCCCACCATTCTGGGAATTGCCGGCCTGATCTTCGGTGCGACCGGCGCCTTTGGACAGCTTCAGAAGTCGCTCAATCGCACCTGGGATGTGGAACCGGATCCGGACCAGGGTGGGATCAAGGCGTTCCTGAGCAAGCGGGTGTTCTCGCTTGGTATCATCCTGGTGATCGCGTTCATGCTCCTGGTGTCTCTGGTGATCAGCGCGGCGCTCTCCGGGCTGGGCGACCGGCTTGAGTCGTTCCTCCCCTCCGTTCTTTCCGAGCCGGTGCTCCACGGGCTCAATCTGGTAGTGTCACTCGCGGCCATAACGCTCCTCTTTGGGGCCATGTTCAAGGTGCTCCCGGACGCAAAGATCTCCTGGCGCAGCGTGTGGGTTGGTGCGGCATTCACAGCCGTGCTCTTCGTGATCGGCAAGTTTGTGATCGGGTTTTACCTGGGAAGGAGCAATCCAGGCGAGGCGTACGGCGCTGCCGGGTCGCTGGCGGTCCTGCTACTCTGGGTTTACTACTCGTCGATCATCGTGCTGTTCGGGGCGGAGTTTACCGAGACCTGGGCCCAGGAGCGGCGGGGGGAGACTATCGAGCCGGAGCCCGGTGCAATTCGAGTGAAACGCGAAAAGCAGCGGATCGAGGGCTCCGCCCCCCGACCCGCTTAAGACTAGATACCTGAGTTGCGCACCTACGGCGCCACTAGTGGCGCCGTAAGCACGAAGACAACCGGGGTCTTGGCTTTCACCACCACGTCCCGGGTGGCCGTCTGGTCTGCCACCACGGCTCCTGCGGCAGCCCCGGCCACCCCGCCGATCACCGCGCCTCTGGTGTTCCCGCCGATGACTCGACCGAGGACGGCACCGGCTGCGGCACCTCCACCAACCTTGGCCACTTCACTCCCGCCCACTCCACGTCCGCGAAGCTCCCGCGGCACCGGGCGGACCTCCGCCTTCACCGGCAACAACTGTCCTTCGATCTCGAACCCGTTGACGTCCAGGGCCAGGCGGCCCTGCGAGTTCTTGGAACGGGCCGGCCGAATTCGAGTGACGGTGAACTGGACCGGGGTGCCCGCAGCGACGAGGGTGCGTCCATCCGGCCCCTTCACGTTCTGCATGACGTGAGCCGAGACGATCTGGCCAGCGGTGTCGCGCCGCGAGGTGATCGAATCATTCAGCGAGGCATGGATCTCGGTGCCGATCGGCAGCGTCCGAGCCGCCACGTTGGCTTTCGGGGCGGAGGCAACCATGGTGTCGGTTGGCGGTGTCGAAGTCGTGTCCACGGCTCCCGCGGCCAGGGTGTCTGGCCTGGGCCTGGTCCCAGCCGTACTGTCCGTTCTTCGAGGGGACACGGCCTCCGGAGCCGGCGGGGAGGTCACCGGCGGGGAGGTCTCCACCGTCGAGATCGTGTCCGGGGATGGGTTCACAGTATCTGTCTGGGGAGGGAGCGTACGGCTGGCGGCCACGCTGTCGCTGCTTGGTCTGGTGTCGGGAGCACCCGCTGCTGCGGCGTACCCTTGTGCTGCTGTATCAGCAGGCGGCTTGACTGCCTTTGGGACCCGGGCCGTAGTGCGGCGTTGGGCCGGTCGAGTAGTCTTGGTTGGCCGCGGCCCGGTCTGCTGCTCAGCCGGGGACACCCGGGCCTCGCTCCGCGATGACAGGGTGATCGAGGTGTCTCTGCGTGTGACTGTATCGGGCAGCGTCAGGTCTGCTTGACCCCCCGCAGTGTCGGTCATGGCGACCTGCCGCTCTCGGGGCTCAGAGCAGGCCAGGGTGGCCGCGCCGGTAAGTACCATGAAGAACCGCTGCATCGTTCCTCCCAGAACGAAACCTAGACCGTGCAGTCTTCCACCCCCGAAGTCGCGGTTCTGTGTGGTGGCTCACGATTTCTGGATGTGACTGGAACCTGTTACGCGAATGTGCCGTAGGGCTTTCCCAGTGTCCCAGCTCCCTTGGTCGTGATGCCCGCCCCCTTGGCAAGAGCGAAGGTGCTCACGGTCAACAGTCCGAGTTAGATTCGCTGACATCGTTCAATGGTCTCGAGCCTTCAGGATGCTCCTATGCGCCGCGTATTGTCTCTCCTCTCTCTGAGCTTGCTACCCTTCCTCAGCCCGACGGCCCTCATGGGCCAATCGCGCCCACCAGGTGCCGCACCGATCTCCATGGCAATCGGTTTCGGCAGTGCCGTGGCCATATCCGGCGACGAAATACTGATCGGGCGTCCAGGTCAGGTGCTGGGCTTTCCCATGCCGGCTTCGCAAACCGGGGCGGTATACATCTTCCGGCGTGGGCCCGGTGGAGGGTGGGCACAAACTGCGACCGCCACGGCCAGCGGTTTGACCATCCAGGATGGCTTTGGTACGGCAATCTCGGTGGACGGAAATCTCATGGCGGTCGGTGCTCCCGGAACTTCGGAAGAGCGGGGCGCCGTGTACGTGTTCGAGCGGGAGGCAAGCGCCCGGTGGGTCGAGCGCGCCAGGCTCACCGCTGCTTCATCCGCTGCCGGAGACCGGCTTGGCCGCGCGGTGGCACTCAGGGGAGGCGTGCTTCTGGCCGGCTCCCCCGGCAAGGAAGATCGTCCAGGCCGAGTGGTAGTCTTCACCCGGGGCGGGAACTCATGGACGGAGCAGGGTACGCTGGTGGGGTCGTCGGCCGATCCCAAGGAGCGGTTTGGTATTGCCGTTGCCCTGACCAACCAGCATGCGCTGGTCGGTGCACCAGGACAGGTCTTTGGGGACTCGGCCGGAGCCGGCCGTGCTGTGGTTTTCCGGCGCAGTGGAGACACTTGGGTCAAGGAGAGCGTCCTCGGCGCGCAGGAGCGCGGTTCGGTTCGCGGACTCGGGGCGGCAGTCCTCCTGAGCGCGGGGGAGGCGTACGTGTCGGCCCCAGGGAGTGATAATCTCGCTGGCTCCGTCCTTGTGTTTCGCAGCTCCGGTGGCGGCAGTTGGCAGCAGGCGAGCAAACTCCAAGCAGGCACCCGAGAACATCCGGCATTTTTCGGTGGAGCATTGGCCCGCGATGGCCAGGACCTCTTGATCGGCGCCCCGTTCGCCAACCAGGGCATCGGTGTAGTGCACGTCTTTCGGCGGGATGGCTCCGAATGGAAGGAGTCGCAAAAGCTCACCACGCCTGGCGTCGGCCCGAGCACCCAGTTCGGGGCCGCTCTTGCGGTTTCTCGGGGAGTGGCCGCAGCCGGTGCTCCGCAGGCCGACTACTTCGAGGGATCGGTGCTTATCTACCAGAAGGATCGGACCGGGGAATGGCGTTCGAGTGGCACAGCGGTGGACAGTGCCGACGCCGACTTACCAGCCGTAACCGGGCGTGAGGCAAAGTGTGAGGGGGGAAAGGCCAAGGCCTTCGACTGCCGGGACGCCGATCTTGTCTCTTTCCTCCCGGTGAGCGCAGTTGGTGGCAAGCGGGGGGTGCTGCTGAACGACCTGTGGGGCTGGACCGACAGTGTAACCAAGCGGGAGTTCGCCCTAGTCGGTCGGACAGATGGGACGGCTTTCGTCGAGGTAACCGATCCGGCCAACCCCAAATACCTCGGATACCTCCCGCTGCACGCGGGGGCTCGGTCCAACATTTGGCGGGGCATCAAGGTTTACAAGAACCACGCATACATCGTGGCGGATGGCGCCGGTCCGCATGGCATGCAGGTGTTCGACCTCACCCAGTTACGCAACGTGCAGAAGCCGCCGGTCCGGTTCGAAGAGACCGCGCACTACGATCGAATCCATAGCGCCCACACGATCGCCATCAACGAGAAGAGTGGTTTTGCTTATCCCGTGGGAAACAGTATGGGAGGGGAAACCTGTGGGGGTGCGCTGCATATGATCGACATCCGCGACCCGGCACGCCCCAAGTTCGCGGGTTGTTACGCGGACCCATCCACCGGCAGGGCACGCACCGGCTATACCCACGAGTCGCAGTGCGTGATCTATCACGGACCAGACGAGCAGCACAATGGCAGGGAGATCTGCTTCAACGCTTCGGAGACCGCGGTGGGCATTGCGGATGTGACCGACAAGCGGCGACCCAAACCGATCAGTGTGGCCAGCTACCCCAGTGTGGGCTATACCCATCAAGGATGGCTCAGCGATGACCACCGGTATTTCTACCTGAATGATGAGCTGGACGAGCTGGAGGGCCACGCGCCCAAGACCCGAACCCTGGTGTTCGATATAAGCGACCTCGATGACCCCGTCGTCGCCAAGGAGTTCTTCGGGACCACCGCTGCAACCGACCACAATTTGTACGTGCGCGGCAACTACATGTACCAGTCCAACTATGTTGCCGGTCTCCGGGTGATCGACATCAAAGACCCAGTCAATCCGGTGGAGGTCGGATTCTTCGATACCGTGCCTGTTGGAGAGAATGCTCCTGGATTTGCCGGCAGCTGGACCAACTTTCCCTTTTTCAAGAGCGGTGTGGTAGCGGTCAGCAGTATGCGGGAAGGGCTGTTCATGATCAGATATCGGCCGCAGACATTGGTGCCGTAGGTTGGAGATGCCCCCGGCGTACCGGCCCCGAAATGTCATTGCGAGGGAGGTGAGCCGGATCGAGAGATCCTTCGCTCCGCTCAGGATGACAGCGCTCTCAGTTGGTGTACTTGCCCAAGTGACAGCCGGTCAGATCGCCGCGCAGGCACGTCTCTACGTCGCCAATCAGGACGACGCCACCGTTTCCATTATAGATGCCGGCTCCCGCAAGCTGGTCGAGACGGTGGATCTCAGACGCTATGGTTTTGCCGACAACGCAAAACCGCATCACGTGCAGGTGGAGCCGGACGGTAGCGCGTGGTACGTAACGCTCATCGGCGCGGGGAAGGTGGCAAAGCTGGATCGCTCCAATAAGCTGCTCGGCAGCACCGATCTCGAGGTCCCCGGGTTGATGACTCTGCATCCTACTCAGGACCTCATGTTCGTGGGCCGGTCCATGAGCGCAGTGAATCCGCCTCCCCGAATGGCGGTAATCCGCCGCTCCGACATGCGGCTCGTGGACGAGATCGATCTCCTCTTCCCCCGGCCGCACGGCATAGTCACCCACCCGAACGGGCAGCGAGTGTATGTGGCGAGTCTTGGCACCAACCAGCTTGCGAGCGTTGGGGCGGCTGAGGGCGAGGTCCAGTTGATCGATGTGCCTGGCCAGGCTCATGGATTCGTGCAGGCCGCAGTTTCCCCCGACGGACGTTGGCTCGCAGTCACCGCCGAGCTCACCGATCAACTGATGATCTTCGACCTGAGCGATCCGACAATGCCCAAGCTGGCCCAGACCCTCCAGCTCCCGGACGGGCCATTCGAGCCGATGTTCACTGGAGGGGGGCGTTGGATCTTTGTGACCTGTCTGAGCGCCAATCGGGTTGCGGTGGTGGATACAAAGAACTGGAAAGTCATCAGCGTTCTGGAGCACAAGTCTTTTGCCCAGCCGCATGGCATAGCCCTGTCTCCGGACGGACAATACTTCTTCATCAGCAACCGCCATCAGCTCGGTGGCGCCCATCAGCATCAGGGTGGAAAGCCCACCGGCAAAGGAACGGTGGTGGCCATCTGTGCTGCCACGCGAGCCCCGGTCAACGCGCTCCCGGTGGGTAACTACGCCGCCGGCATGGGAACACCACTCAAAGTTGGAAAGGCCATTCCCCCGCCGGGCTCGTGCCACTGACGGAACCTCGGCACCATGGGCTGCTGATATTGGCGGTCCTGATCGGCTGTGCCGGTGCTCAGGAACCCCCTCCGACCACCCCTTCGCAGCCCCCGGAGCAAGCTGTTCCGCTCTACCGTCCTTCTGTGCTCCCATTCCCAGTGGCGGACTCATCCGGCCGCGCGTTGGAGCTTGCGTTCCTCGGCGGGTTCAACGCGCCGCGCCCCCAGCTGGTGGATGCCGATGGAGACGGCGATCTGGATCTCTTCGTTCAGGAGGTAACTGGAAGGGTTGCGATGTTCGAGCGGGTCGGGAGCCGTGACGACCTGCCGCGTTTCGTCTTTCGCACTTCGCACTACGGCGGCCTCGACGTGGGCGAATGGTACCGTTTTGCCGATGTGGATCAGGACGGAGATCTGGACCTGCTAGCGGAGCAGCCGTACAGCTACCTCAAGTATTTCCGAAACGACAGCCGGCGTGGCGCCCAGACGTTTGTGCTCGCAGCGGACACGCTGCGGGACACCGAGGGCCGGGCCATGTTCTCCGACCGGCAGAACATCCCGCAGCTCGGCGACCTGGACTGCAACCAGCGCTCCGATCTCCTGATCGGCCGGCTCGACGGCACCGTCGCACGTTATGAGGCCGAGCGATCCCAACCCCGGGCTGCGCCCGCCTTCCGCCTCGTGGCCAACGAGTTTGAAGGGATCAGGATCATTGGGCAACAAGGAACTCCGGGTCAAATCGTCCCCGGCCCCTTCGGTCCCGGGCCCAGCATGCACGGCGCCAATACGATGGCCCTCACCGACCACGACTCGGATGGCGATCTGGATCTCTTCTGGGGGGACTTCTTCGAGCCCGGGCTGCTCCTGATCGAAAACACCGGCACCTGCTCTTCCCTGAACTTTCGGGGTCAGCCCGTCCAGTTTCCTCGGGGAGACCCGATCCTGACGTCGGGGTACAACGCACCGACCTTTGGCCAGGTGGGAGGATCGGGTGACTTGGAGTTGGTCTTGGGCGTCCTGGGAGGTGCCTACAATCCGCTGCGTACCTCCGCCGACAACCTCTATTACCTGCGACGGGACTCGGGTGGGCGATGGTCACTCAAGAGCAGACGATTGCTTCCCGTGCTGGACATCGGCAGCGAAACCAT
The DNA here is from genome assembly GCA_025929805.1 of Gemmatimonadales bacterium. GTDB lineage: Bacteria > Gemmatimonadota > Gemmatimonadetes > Gemmatimonadales > GWC2-71-9 > CAVVWJ01. Next base: position 16,237 of record JAICPP010000014.1, read on the forward strand.
TCCGGCGGTCGGGGACTTCGACTCGGACAACGACCTGGATCTTCTGCTCGCGAACAAGCTGGATCCTGCTGACCTGAAATCGTCTCGGGTCTATCTGATAGAGAATGTGGGGTCGGTGACCCAGCCCGCTTTCCGAGTCGGTAAGCCGCTCGGCTTGCTTCCGCGCTATCACCAGGCTCCAGCCCTGGGAGACCTGGATGGCGACGGGAGACTCGATCTGGTGGTGGGGCAGTGGGGGCCCCGGGTGGCGTGGTACCGTCAGTCCGGCAGCGAGCTTCAGGCGGTAGACACTGCTATCGTCACCCTCACTCGAGGCAGCAACACAGTGCCGGGTCTAGGAGATCTGGATGCTGACGGTGACCTCGATCTCATGGTGGGAGAATCCTCCGGGTTCTTGAACTTCTATCGCAACACGGGCAACCGTACACGGCCGACCTTCACGTTGGAAAGTGATGAATATGGCGGACTGAAGGTCGGTCGCCGCAGCGCCCCGCTTCTGATCGACATCGACCGTGACGGTGACCTCGACCTTCTGGTCGGCTCGGAGCTGGATGGTCTCACGCTCTTTCGGAATAACGGGACTCGCACGAGCCCCCGCTTCCAGCGCGTTACTGCGCGGCTCCCGGAGGTGCCTGCACTGGCGGCGCCGGCTGCGGGTGATTTCGACCGGGACGGTGACCTCGATCTGGTAATCGGCGGGGTGGGTGGTGGCGCTGTGTACCTGGAGCAGGTGCACTAACCAGCGCGCTTTCCGAAATTCCTGCGTGATCCTCTACATCCCGCAGTGGGCATAGCACTTGCCGGAACGCCTGCCAGCAGCAACCTAACCCGTTTCCAGCCAGTCAGATCCGGTATGACGCCCAGCCTCGGGGGTGAGTTCCGGTGACGGAGTCCGCCACAACCTGCCGGGATTTACCGGAGCTTCCGACGCGGGAGAATTGGTGAGCGCCTGTCCCAGATGTCATACGCCGCTCCCCGTGGACGATCTTTTCTGCTCTCACTGCCCCCCAGACTACACCCACGAGCTGCGCGAACGGCTCGCCCAAGCGCTGGAAGGTCGCTACGAGATCATCCGCCTCCTGGGCCGGGGCGGCATGGCCGCTGTGTTTCTGGCGCAGGATCTGGCGCTGGAGCGTCAGGTGGCGATCAAGGTTCTTCCGCCCGATACGACCCGCAATGACCAGCTGATCACTCGATTCCAGCGGGAAGCCAAGACCGCGGCGAAGCTCGATCACCCCAGTATCATCCCCATTCATCGGGTCGAGAGTGAAGCCGGGCTCGTGTACATCGTGATGAAGTATGTCTCCGGCCAGTCACTCGAGGACTTGTTGCTGCGGGGCCCGCTATCCGTCCCTCAGGTACGCCAGATCCTGCGCGAGGCGGCGCTCGCGCTGGGCCACGCTCACCGGCGCCAGATTGTTCATCGCGACGTGAAGCCGGCCAATATCATGCTGGATGAAGAAGGCCGGGTAGTGCTCACCGACTTCGGGATTTCCAAGGCGCTGGAAGGGGCGACTCAACTCACCGGCACCGGCACCATCATTGGCACTCCAGCATACATGTCGCCGGAGCAGGCCAAAGGCCGGGAGGTGGATGGCCGGGCCGATCAGTACGCTCTGGCGATCGTCGGCTACCGGGCGCTGACCGGAAAGCTGCCGTTCGAGGGAGACTCTCACAGTATCCTCTACCAGCAGGTCTTTGAGCCGCCACCCTCAGTGCTCGAACGACGTCCCGACACCCCGCGCGATCTGCGCATCGCTCTGGAGCGAGCGCTCGCTAAAGACTCCAGGGCCCGGTTTCCGAGCATGGAGGAGTTCGCCGCCTCGGTAAGTGGAGAACGAGCTGTTTCGCCGGGCTCGGACTCTACGACGATAGTGAGGCCGCCAATTACGCAACGACCGCAATCCAAGTCCGGTGACGGCCATGGATCCGGAGTGCTGGTCGCCATGGGCACGCTTGCCGCGGTGATCGTGCTGGCATTGATCGGAGTGCCCCGGCTGCAAAGCACGGCGGACCGGCGTCCGGCGGAGCGCTCCGTGATTTCAGCCGCACCGAAAGCGTCCCGACTTCCGGTGAAGAAGAGTGGACCGGCAAAGCTGAGGGCCGTGGATTACGCCTTTCTCAGCGTGCGCTCGAGTCCCCGAGCACTGCTCTATGTCGATGGATCCAAGGTGGGACTGACGCCGATTACCAACCACCGGCTGACTGCAGGCACCCACCGGCTTCGGGTGGAGCAGAAGGGCTATCAGTCAGTGGCCGAAACGGTCGTCATCAAGAGTTCCCGTCCCGTCAATCGTCGCTACGAGCTGCGGCGTCATTCCAGCCGATAAGCAGGTACCGCCCAACCGGGCACAGCCCTTGCCACCCCCGCCCGCCACAACGCCCTAACTCTTTTAAGAGTCAAGACCTCCAGTAAGCCTGGGACCCTGGCGGGCTCCTCCGTTCGTGGACTCCGCCAGAAGGTGCCGGGATTTACCAGAGCCGGTTCGGCATATGACTTGGCCTCATTCCCTCTCCGGGAGACCGATGTATAGTGCCACTCCGAGGGTGCTAACCTTGATGTTAGGGGTCGGGATTCTCGCCTGCTCCGATTCCACCGACGTGGCCGACCAGGCCTACGTCACTATCTCCTCGGACAGTCCGGTCGTTCTCCGTGGCGATCAGCTGGAGCTTACCGCCAAGCTGTGGACCCGCACGTCTCCGGGTGACTCAGTCGAAGTCCGGAACGCCGAGCTCGTCTGGTCCACTGACGACCCGACGCTGGCCAGCCTGACCGCCAAAGACAACAACACGACCGTTGCCACCGGGGTGAACTCCGGTGTGGTCCAGATCCGCGCCGTCGCGACCGGCTTCCAAGGAGCGGCGGCAGCCAGCTTCCCACTCCGCGTCTCGGATCCCCTGGAGATCGACAGCGTGCGCCCTTCGGTAGTGCGCTACGGTGAAAAGGTCACGATGTACGGCGTGGGAGTGAACAACCTCTTCGTGGCGGGACTTCAGGGTGCGACGCTGGTGCCGGATACATTCACGATGGCAGCTGGTGCCGGCGGCATCGGCCAACTGAGCTTTTGGGTTCCTCCTCCGGCCTCGAGCGGGCGTGCCGTGGTGTTGAGCCCGGGCCAGATCGTGGTTGCTGCTGACTCCACCACTGTCTTGCCGCGGGACCTCTACGAGCCCAACGACAGTGCGCCGAGTCCCGTCGACTTGAGTATGGGTCCGTTCCCATCGCTTCCCGCAGTCCGCTTCTACAACCCAGCGCTTTCGTTCGAGCCCCGCGTACGGGCCGATTCACTCGGTGTCGATTGGTACCGGTTCAACGGCATCACCGGGGGCGGCGATCTGACCTTCATCTTCATGGCGCCTACCTTCAAGAACGCGCACCTCACCTTTCTCGCCTCGACCATCAACAACGCCGATTCGGTCACCACGCCGGGTTGGACGATCGGCTCGGGTCTCTATTACTGCAAGGACCACGTGTTCAAGGTGGAGGAGCAACCAGCCGACTCTCTGGTGGTGGCCCTCAGGAATGTGCCCGCCGGCTCCGTGGACCTGGTCTCACTCTTCTTTGTGTCGGGACGCTATGGAGTGGCGGTGGTGGACGGGTACCTGACCAGCAACCCGGCAGTCGGGCCCGACCGGCTGGAGGAGAACGATAACTGCGAGTTTGCGGACCGGAACTTCGTCAATCCGGCAACGCGGGTCGATCTCACAACCCCGTTTGCCGACACACTGACCATCGACAACCCACACGATATCGACTGGATCCGGTTCCGGGTGCCTGGAGCCATTCCTCAGGCGGTGTCGTTTCGGACTGCTCCGCCGACATCGACTGCGGCGGAGATTGGTGATATCGACCTTTATGTGATCGGGGTGCCCGTGGCGGGATCTCCGCTCGATCTCAGGGGATCGTCCCGCGGCGATGGATCGAGCGAATCGATGACGCTGCTCCTGGATCCCGGAGAGTACTACATGGTGGTAAGTGATTTTGCGGGGGTGCCCACTCGCTACGCGTTGTGTGCGGCGGTGGGCACCAGCTGTGCCACCCCCTCTGGCTTCCTGAAGACCTCCGGCTCTCAATCGCGAGTGCGCAGGAACCGGAGCTTGAACGGGGCGGCTCGGTGAACCAGTGCACCAGATGTCACACGCCGCTGCCGGTTGACGGACGATTCTGCTCCAACTGCGGAACACCATCCGGGGAGCTGGAGCATGCCTGCGCTCCGGAGCCCACCGATGACCTGAGGGAGCGGCTCGCGCGGACTCTGGTCGGCCGCTACGAGATCACCAAGCTGCTCGGACGCGGTGGGATGGCCGTGGTCTTCCTGGCTCAAGACCTGGTCTTGGAGCGGCAGGTTGCGATTAAGGTGTTGCCGCCGGAGATGTCCCACGACGCGAAGCTCATCCCGCGCTTCCAGCAAGAGGCCAAGACGGCTGCCAAGCTCGATCACCCCAACATCATTCCGATCTATCGAGTCGAGAGCGAAGCCGGCCTCAACTACTTCGTCATGAAGTACGTCGGTGGCGGATCGCTCGAGCAGCTGCTGGAGCAAGGCCCTCTTGCGATCGACCTGACCCGGCGGGTGCTTCGCGAGGCGGCGATGGCTTTAGGCCATGCCCACAAGCGGGGGATCGTGCATCGAGACGTCAAGCCTGCCAACATCATGCTGGAGGCGGACGGGCGCGTCGTCCTTACCGACTTCGGAATCTCCAAGGCGCTGGAAGGTGGTTCCGCACTGACCGGAACCGGCAACATCATTGGTACTCCCCACTACATGGCTCCCGAGCAGGCCAAGGGGGTGGAGGTAGATGGCCGAGCCGACCAGTACGCCCTCGCGGTGGTAGGCTATCAGATCATCACCGGTAAGCAGCCGTTTGACGGCTCGTCTCACAGCATCCTCTACAAGCACGTGTTCGAGCAGCCGCCCCGGATCTTCGAGACCCGCCCGGACGCGCCGGCCGACCTCGGCGCCGCTCTGGATCGGGCACTGTCCAAAGAGCCCGAGCGGCGCTTTGCGACCATGGAAGATTTCGCGGCTGCGGTTAGCGGAGAACGGACAGGCCAACGCACGGTGGTGATCTCACCGGTCAAACCGCCCAGCCGCGGTGCCCGGCCCGTCTCTGGCAAAGCACCGCGGCGCAAGGTGGTCTGGGGCGGTCTGGTCACCCTTGGGTTGTGCGCGGCAATCGGTGGCGCTGGCTGGGCAGCGTTGCACCCCCATCAGGCCGCGGCTCCTGCCCCGGCGCCAGTGCATGTCTCTCCCGTGACGCCTCCTCCAGCTGAGGCAACCACGTCCCCTCCGCCCGCGCCCACAACCGCTCCGCCGGTGCCCCCAGTCGTCGAGCCTGAGCGTCCCTCACCGGCTGCCAAGCCGAAACCTGCCAAGAAGGAGTACGCCTTACTAACCGTGGCCTCCGAGCCGTGGGGGACGCTCTACCTGGGGAATAAGGAGATCGGACCCACACCGATAGCGGATTACCCTCTCCCGGTGGGCACTCACCGCCTCCGGATCGAGCAGGAAGGGTACCGTCCCAAGATCGAGACCATCGTGGTTAGCGGTCCCAATCCGATCCGGCGGAGATACAGTCTGGAGCCGGCAGGCCCACCATGATGCGTCTTCTGTTGCTCGTGGGCGGGGTAGTGGTGGCACTGCCACTTTCCGCTTATCGCTCACCGCTCACGGCTCAAGCCAGCTCCACGCTCCGCCGGGCCAGCCAGGCGTACAGCAGCCTCGCCTATGCCGAGGCCATTGCGCTGGCACGTCAGGCCTCGCGAGAGCGTCTGAGCCTGGATGATCAGGCCCGGGCCTATGAGCTGCTCGGCTTCTCCTACGCCTCGCTGGACAGCACCCGTCAGGCTACCGAGGCGTTCAAACAGGCGTTGCTGCTAAATCCCGACCGGACGCTCGATGCAGGGCGAATCTCTCCCAAGATCACCAGCGCATTCGCTCTCGCCTTGGCTCAGGTGCTGGTGCTGCGTGATCTCAGGATCGACTCGGCGGAATTCATCGCCGGTGCTGGCGCCGTCCCCATCCACTTTACCGTGACTCGCACGGCCCGCCTGCGTACCCGATTGGTGGGGCCCGGCGGCGCGATTACGGTGGACTCTGCGTTGGGTGAAGGGTCAGTCCGGCTCCAGTGGAACGGTCTCTTGTCGGATGGCCGGCCACCGGCGCGGGGGAACTATCGCCTCATCGTCGAGGCGAGTGCGGGCCGGGACAGTTACGCCGCGTCCCTTCCGGTACGAATCGATCCTGGTTCGGTCGACACGCTGCCCCACCTCAAGAGCCTTCCCGGGTATGACCTCATGCCGGAATCGGTGGTGCCCCCGCGGAGCTGGAAACCCGTTGGACTGGCACTTCTGGCGACGTCCGTGGCTCTGGGAGGCAGTCTGGCGCTGGAGAACTCGAAGCTGGGTGGAGGAGGTCGCCGGGAAATCCTGACGATCGGTACGGGAGCGGCACTGGTTGGCCTGCTGGCGACGGTGAAGAAACCAGCCCCGGTTCCCGCCCGGGCCAATATCCTCTATAACAGCCTGGTGCGGGAGCAGTTGGCTCGGCGAAACGCAGAGATTGCGGTAGAGAACGCCCTGCGGCGGCGGCAGGTGAAGCTCGCGATCCTTCCCCCGGCGCGGGCAGCGAGGAAGTCATGAGAATCGCACTGGCTACCTTGGCCCTTGCCGGTCTCTGCTGCATGCCTCTGACAGCTCAGCAGTTTACCCTCGGCGGCGGATACGCATTGGCCGACTACCGGGAGCAGGCTGCGTTCCTCCACTTTCGTGGCTCTGGTCCTGCTGCTACGCTCGCCCTGGAGCATGGCCGGGTCGCTCTTCGGGCGGACGCTTCTCACCTGAGCTTGAAGCCATCCGGCGACGGCACCGCCTCGCTCGAGTCCTTCACGGTTGACCAATTCAGCGTCCGACTTGCCGTCAAGACGATGAGCCTGGTGGCGATCGAAGCGGGGTTCTTCCGGCGGTCGGCTGCGCCCTCGCGGGCGGCACAATCGTACAGTGCCGGGACACTGGGTCTTCGCGCTGCGTACCCGTTGGCGCCCGGCGCCGACGTGGCGCTTCGAACGGCCTACGTTGCTGGGACGGATTTTACCGGCGGCGGCTCGGCTCCCTTTGGCATAGAGCTCGGGTTGGCTGCGGCATACGGGCCAGGTGCCGGCCGCGTCCGAGTCACTGGCGACTTCGAGTTCCAGCGCATCGACCGCCGGACCGATCAGGGGGGCAGCGACCTGAGCGTTCCGATCCAGAGCTCGGTGGCCCGGCTGGGCGTTGTGGTAAAGTTCTGAGCAAACCGGCACGAGCGCGTTGGCGTGCGACCTGCCCGGTCCCCTCGCACCTCGCCAAGCGGCCTTCGCTTCTCCCCGGTACCAGCCTTTCCAAGCCTCCGCTCCTGCTTCGGCAATCTCCCGCACCAGTAGTGATTTGCGCACGAGCACGGTCTCATCTGCCGGCCTCGAAGCCGTGCCGCCTGTTGGGGCACATCCGTTGCAGGTAGGCCCTGGTCCGCCTTCGTGCCCCAACATCTTCACCCCGCGCGTGGTCTGCGACTGCCAGAGAGCTGGCCCTAGTTCCGACCGATCACCCGCGCATCCCTTCGGAGTAAGCCAATGGTCAGTTTCCTGAAAGGTCGCCGCCGCGAGGACGACTCGGTCGTCGCCATCGACTCGAATGGACGGAACGTCACAGCTGAACTCGAGGCGCTCGTTGCCCGGGCCGAAACTGCCGCGAACGACCTGCGCTCCCTGACTCCGATGCTGGAGCGAGCGGCCGAGATCGGGGCGCTGCGGGAGCGCTGCAACGAGCTCGAAGGCCAGGTGGAAGGGCTCCTTCGGCTCGGCGGGCAGCTGGCTCTGGCGGAGGAGCAGGCGGAGCGCGTAATCAAGACTCAGACTGCCACCGAAGCCCGCATCGCCCACGCCGGTGAGGACGTCGAGCGGCTCCAGGGGCAGATGAGCACCTTGAGCGATAAGGTCGAAACCGCCCTCTTGCTTCGCGAGCAGGTAGAGTCGTTCCTCAGCCTCCAGGGTCCCCTTGCGGCTCTCAAGACCGACGCTGACGCTCTCCGCACTCAGCTGGGCGAGCTGGCGGAAAACGTCGCCCGGATGCGCACGCAGCACGATGACGCGTTGACCGCCCACCGTCACACCACCTCCCGGCTGGAGAACTTCGATCAGGACTTCCAAGCCGCCACCGGCAAGCTGGAGGACATGGTTCGTCGGGTGCAGTCGGTCGAGCGCCAGATGGAGCCGATCAACCAGGCGTCGACGGCTATCCCGGACATCCAGCATCAGCTCGCCGTGCTCAAGGCATTGGCGGATCAGGTGGCTCAGAAGACCACCATGTTGGAGCAGGAGCGCGAAGCCGTCGACCGGGCCGCGACTCAGATTGCCCAGCTTACCCGCATGGACCGGGAGCTCGACGCGTGGCTCCGCCGGCAGGAGGAGCAGATTCGCCGCTTCGGTCCCATCGAAGCCAAGATCACCGAGGTCAAGACCATTCAGGAGAAGGTGCTGTCCCGCACGGAGGAGCTGCAAACCACCTCCCAGAAGATCGAGGATGCCCAGCAGTCGGCTCGCCAGGCCCTCACCGATCTTCGGGAGCAGATGCGGAAGAGCAGCGAAGGATTCGAGCTCGAGCATCGGAGTCTGCACGCGGTCAGCGAACGCATCGCCGATTTGCGGAAGGCGGTCAAGGAGTGCGAGACCCGGCTCGGGGAGCTGGACGCCGCTACGCAGGGCACTGCCGCGGTCCAGAACCAGGTCCGCAACGTCGGTGAGCAGATCAGCGACCTTGCCAAGGAAGTCGCGGCGCTCTCTCAGGAAGCCGCGCGGGCCAGCACGCTCCGGCAGGACGTCGGCCGATTGGACAGCATGGCCACCGACCTGGCGGCGCGCATGCGGCGGCTGGACGAGATCAGGCCTGGCGTCGAGCAGGCAGTCGAGCAGCTGACGACACTCAAGGGCACTCGCGAGCTGCTATCCGACGGGCTGGAGCAGATGCGGGTGGCGTATGAGGAGATGAGCCGGATTCGGGAGAGCCACGGCGAAACCCAGGCCTGGCTCGCGAATGCCGATGTGTGGACCCGAAAGGTACAGACCCAGGTGAAGGAGCTCAGCGCCCTGGAGCCCGCAGTGGAACGGATTCGGGGTGAGGTCGAGCAGGTCAAGTCGGCCATGCAGCAGATCGAATCCAGCCGCGAGTTGGTGCACGAGGTCCAGCGAGGCCTCATGGAGGTGGGTACTCTCAGCGGTGAGTTGAAGGACCGGACCGATGCGCTACGGAGCCGGATCGAAGCGGCAGAGTCCCGGTTTGCCCAGCTGGCCAAGCAGGCCGAGGGGGCCCAGCGTCTCTCCGATACCATCTCGGGAGTAACCGCCTCAGTGGACGACGCCGAGCGGCGGATGAACGCGGTCGACGAGTCGGTGCGGGGCCTGGAGAGCCGGACCCAGCAGATCGA